>VGRW01000001.1 GCA_016875225.1 Deltaproteobacteria bacterium | reverse complement strand
GAACCCATTTGCGCAGCGTCTCCGCCGTGCAACCGATCTTCGCCGCGATCGAGCCGATCGCCTCCCACTCCGAGCCGTACTTGCTCTTGTGCTCGAAGACCAGCCGAACCGATCGCTCCCGGACCTCAGGTGAGAACTTGCTCTTCCTTCCCATCGCTCCATCCTCTCAAGGAATGGAGCCTCCGGGAAAGCCGGGGCGATTCACTCACTCGCGCTGCCGGCGATCGTCGTTCCGGCCGAGAGCCAGCAGCCTCTCTGCGAGTCGATCGAGGGCTTCACGTTCTGCATCAGCGGGGAACTCTGGACCGACGGATCCGGATCGGTCGCCGGAGACGGCCTGCTCGAGTTCAGCGGCGATATCGAGGGCGCCCTGGCCGGGGCCTTCTCCGGCAAAGTGTCCGGCGCGGCAGGCGAGCCGCGCCTGAGCCTGACCATGGAGTTCGCGGGCGAGCTCTGGTTCTTGGGCCAGCCGTTGGAGGCGGAGTCGACGCTGCGCGCCAAGTGTGTGCGCGACGTGCAGGCCGGCGGCTTCCTCTGCAGCGGCCAGCAGAAGGTCTGCCTGTCGTACCTGGGCCGGCGGATCTGCGAGTCGGAGCG
The DNA here is from genome assembly GCA_016875225.1 of Deltaproteobacteria bacterium. NCBI lineage: Bacteria > Pseudomonadati > Myxococcota > Myxococcia > Deltaproteobacteria bacterium. The sequence goes on along the minus strand of VGRW01000001.1, from coordinate 130,359 downwards.
GGGCATCTTCGTCGTCGAAGAGCAGTCCGGTCCCTGGACGCTCTCGCTCGAGCTCGCGACGGACGGGAGCGGTGTCGTGACCGGCACCGCCACGGTCGATCTCGAGACGGGATCGGTGTTCGAGTACACCGTCACCGGGAAGTACGACGCGCGCCGCGACAGCTCGTCGCTGCGGCTTGCGGGACTCGACGCCGCATCGAGGAGCAAGCTGCGGCTCTCGTCGCTCGCGCTCTCGGGCGGCGCTGCCACGGCCGGGACTCTCGACTACCAGATCGCGGGCCAGAAGGGCCGGGCGACCCTGCCTCTGCCGGCGCCCGTCGTCTTCGTCGGCTCTACCTGTCTGCGGGGCGCCTTCTGCGACACGGCTGCGGACACCGCGAACTTCTTCAGCGGCGCAAGGAACCCCGATCCGTTCCAGGACGAGGCGATCATCATCTACGGATTCTCGGGCTACCCGTAGCGTTCGGCGGCGGGCCCCCCGACACGCCGTTGACAGCGGGCTCGCGCGCGCCAAGCGTTGCCCCGAGTCGAAGGGGAGATCACTCGTGGCGCGCAGCTCGGCATTCCTGGTTCTCGTGCTCGCACTCTCGGCTCCGCTGCGCGCCTCGGCCGATCCGCCTTCCGGCAGCTACACGATCGATCTCCCCGCAGAGCCGGGAATCCTCGTGCCGGCCGAGGCGCAGGCGTCGTACTGCGAGACCGTCGAGGGAATCACGATCTGCCTGAGCGGAGAGCCTGTGACGGACGGCTCCGGAGTGATCAGCGGCGACGCGCAGCTCGAGTTCTCGGGCGAAGTGGAGGGGACGCTCACCGGCTCGTTCGGCGGCAAGGTGTCCGGCGCGGCGGGCCATCCGCGGGTGCGTCTCACGATGGAACTCACCGGAGAGTTCTACTCATGGTGGGAGAACCAGACCTTCGACGTCCAGGTGACCCAGCGCACGAGGTGCGTCCGGGACGAGATCGCCGGCGGCTTCTACTGCCAGGGTCCGCTGCGGACCTGCGCGTCCTTCGAAGGGAGTCGCGTCGGCTGCGGCTCGGTGAGCTCCGGATTCGTGGTCGAGGAGGAGTCCGCCGCTTGGCAGCTCGTCCTCGAGCTTTCGACCGATGAGCGCGGTGTCGTGACCGGCACCGCCACGGTCGAGCTCGAGACCGGGGCGGTGTTCGCGTACACCGTCACCGGGAAGTACGACGCGCGCCGCGACAGCTCGTCGCTTCGCTTGGTCGGCCTCGGTGAAGCCTCACGAAGCAAGCTCCGACTCTCGTCCGCCGTGCTCGCGGGCGGAACCGCGACCGCCGGAACGGTCGACTACCAGATCTCGGGCCAGAAGGGCCGGGCGATCCTGCCGGTCGCTCCCTAGCGGGGGGTCATCTCCCGCAGGCCGCTCGCTTCCCACTCCTTCGAGAGCTGGGTGAGCTTCTTCGAGAACTCCGGGAAGTCGTCGTCGAACGACAGGATGATCTCGGTGGTGCGCGGGATGTCGTCTCCCGAGAGCATGCCGCGGTAGCGATTCAGGTTGGCGAGGATCGCCTCGGCGACCTTCAGCGCGCGCTTCTCGGTCTTGATCAGCGGCGACTGCAGCGTGTAGACGTTGTTCCGGCCCCAGAGGCTCTCGTCGCGCACGATCGCGATCTCGCGGTAGATCCCGTGGATCGGGTCGAAGTTGTACTCGACGCGGACCTCTTTGAAGATGTCGGAGTTGCCGGTGTAGAAGCCGCGCTCCTTCTCGACCTTGCCGAGCTGGCGGCAGCGAGGGCAGTAGAACGTGTCGCCGTGGTTGAGCAGGAATACGCCCTTGGCGTAGTCCTCGCACTCGGTGTTCTCGCAGTAGCCCACGCCACGCTTCATGCGCGCCATCTGACTCGCCCTCCCGAGGCCCTCGGGCCCCGCCGTCTCAACGCTCTCTCTCGGAGCCATCGCTCGCGTCCAGTCCGTCGCCTCGGCCTCGCGAGGCGGCAGCGCCTTCGGCTCTGCCGTGTGTCCGAGCCAACCGAAGCTGATCAACCGAAGCCAGTTCAAAGCGATGGATCCCCGTCGATTTCGATCGTCCACCCAGTCTCGTTCCAACTTCCGTGCCAGACCCGGAGCCAGATTCCGAGATCGCCTCGCCCCGTGGACATTGACGCTCGATGCTGCGTCGGAATTGCGCTCCAAGGAGCCCAGGACGTCTTTGCGTCCTCGATGTCCATCGTGTCCGCGAAGTGGAAGGCCGCTCCCCACGCAGCCGGGCGGCGCTGACGCGGATGACAACGAGAGGGGAAGGGGGAGCTGCGCGCTTCTAGGTGTTCAGGGTGGACGCGGAGGTTGCAGGGGTCTTGAGCCCAGCGCGATTTATCTATAGGGCGCAGCTGTTTGTCAACTGCGCCGTCTCGTCCCGCGAATCAGCGCGAGGCGTGCGGCGCGCAGCCTCAATCCGTAGCCGACGAGCACGACCCCGGTGACCGCGTAAGCAGCGAGCAGGTACGCCACTAGCCGTCTCCTCGCGCGGCGCTCTCGAGCTCTCGAGCCTCGAGCGCTGCCAGCTGCATGCGCCGCGCGACCAGCCAGGCGAAGACCCCGATGAACGCGATGTGCCCCGCGGCGGCCGTCCTGGCCATCTCCGTCGGGAGCCCCTCGCGCGCGGGGTTCGACGGGTGCATGGTGCTGCCCCGAGCGATGTCGACTGCGAAGTACACGAACGGAATCGCGGCGGTACCGATGATCCCGTAGACGGAGGTGAAGGTTCTCGCCGCGTCGCTGCCGAACGCGAGCCCGCGCAGGAACAGATAGGCGACGTAGATGAACCAGAGGATCAGCGTCGAGGTCAGGCGAAGATCCCAGACCCACCAGTGCCCCCAGACCGGCTTCGCCCAGATCGGGCCGACGATCAGCATCAGCGAGCAGAAGACCACGCCGACCTCGGCCCCGCCCAGCGCCAGCTGATCCCAGCTCTCGCGCCGGGTGCGCAGGAAGCCGACCCCGCCCACAGCTGTGAGCGTGAAGCCGAGGTAGGTGGGGATGATCGCCGGGATGTGCACGTAGAAGATCTTCTGGACCAGCCCCTGCACCTGCTCGATGGGAGCGTAGAAGACGACCATCCCCAGCCAGAGCGCGAGCGCCGCGAGCGTCGTCGCGCCGACTCCCCGCGCGCCGTCGGCCCGGCGCTCGACGTCGAAAAAGACCCAGACGAGCCAGCCCGCTGCGAGCGCGACCGAGAGCGCGACGAGCGCCGAGATCAAGCTCAGTCCTCCAGCACGTAGTCGAAGACGAAATAGCCCAGAAGCACGAAGACCCAATCGTACAGCGCGAGAACCGCCCACCAGAGCGGCGGCGCCGCGCGCTCCGCAAGCGCCGCGGCCGTGAGGCTCGAGGCCAGAACCAGAACCGGCAGCACCAAGGGGAAGAGCAGAACCGGGAGCAGGAACTCGCGGAAGCGCACGGCAACCGACATCGCGGAGAGCAGCGTGCCCAGCGCCGCGAGGCCGACGGCTCCCAGCACGCCCGCGCCGAGCGCGGCGAGCCACGCGCCGCTCCAGTCCACGTCCAGGAAGATCGTGAAGAGCAGCCCCGTCCAGAGCAGGGCGCCGATCAGCGCCACGGCGTTCGCGCAGGCCTTGCCGAGGAAGACCCAGCCTCGGTCGACCGGCGCCTGGACGAGAAGCGCGAACGCTCCGCCTTCCGTCTCGGACTGGAACGAGCGCGAGAGCCCGAGCAGCGAGGTGAAGAGCATCACCACCCACAGCAACGCCGGGGACCAGGCGAGCCGCTCCGGCCGCGACGCGGGCACGACGATGGAGAGCATCGCGACCACGAGAAGCGCGAAGACCGCCATGTGCCCGAGGCGATCGCGCGTGCGCAGGTCGAGGAGCAGATCCTTGGCGAGGATCGCGCGGGCGACTTCGAGACCGTTCACGCCGCGGATCCGGCTTCGACGATTCGGCCCGAAACGAGCCGGAGTGTGCGATCGAAGCGCGGCAGCGAGAAGCTCGCCTCGTGCGCGGCCACGACCACGATCGCGCCCGCGTCGCGAAGTCGGCCGACCAGCCGCGTGAGCCGCGCGGCCGATTCCGAATCGAGGCCGTTCCAGGGCTCGTCGAGCAGGAGCAGCTCGGGCGCTCCGAGCAGCGCGCGCGCCAGCCCGGCCCTGCGGCGATAGCCCTGCGAGAGCGTCCGCACGCGCCGGTCCAGAACCGGCTCGAGCGAGAGCTCCGACGCGACGCGGTGTAGCTCTGCCTCGGGGCTTCCGCGCAGCCGCGCGCAGAAGCGCAGATTCTCCGCGACCGTCAGCTCGCCGTAGAGCGAGGCATCCTGCCCGAGGAACCCGACGCGCCCGCGCACCGCCGCTCCGCCGGCCGAGAACGGATCGAGCCCGAAGAGCTCGACGCTCCCGCGTGTCGGCCGCGTGAGCGAGCCCAGCGTTCGCAGCAGCGTGCTCTTGCCCGCGCCGTTTCCACCCGCGAGCCAGACCAGGCTGCCGCGCCCGAGCGAGAGCGTGAGCCGATCGAGCGCGCGAATGGGGCCGTAGTCCTTGCCCACGTCGCGCAGCTCGACCTCGCTCAAAGCGCCTTCCCGCAGCCCGCGCAGAAGCGGTCCGCGGCTCCAGCCACGCGGCCGCAGTCGCAGGCGCGCGCCGGCGCGGCGGGCTCGGATCCGGACGCGCCCGCGGCCTCGAGCGGCATCCGCTCGCGGAACAGCGCGGCGAGCGCCTCGCGGCGCAGGTCTTCGCGCAGCCGGTCGCGATCGTCGGGCGAGAGCTTTCCGGTCTCGAAGTCGTGCTCGAGATCGGCGAGCGCCGACTCGAGCGCGGCCTTCGCGGGGCTCTCCTCTGCGACGTCGCCGGCGCGGGCGCCCGCGCCCCGGCCCGCGATGGCCAGCGGGCGCGCGACGAAGAAGAGCAGCGCTCCCGCGAGCAGCGCCGCGCCGAGCGCCAGCGCGAGCTGCGGCAGCTCGGTGGCAGGCGGCAGGGCGCTCACTCGAAATGGCAGCCGGCCACCCGCGGGGAGCTCGAAGCCGAGGAACGACTGGTAGATCACGTCCTGCTCGCGCGTGGGGCGCGCGGGGTGCAGGCCGCCCGCATCGACGTCGATGCCGAAGTCCTGCACGTAGACGGCGAGCTCCTCGACGGCATCGGGAAGCGCGATCACGGTGTCGAGCGAGGTCTCGCGCGTCTCGAGGTCGTAGGCGAGCTGGAGCGAGAAGCCCTCCGCGCCCGGCAGGACCGGGCCGCGGATCTCCGCGACGCCGTCGCGGATCACGACGCCCTCCGGCAGGCGGCCGAAGACGCCCTCCACGTCGCCGTGACCCGGCGCGAGCGCGACGCGCAGGGCCGGCGCCGCGTCCGGCTCGACGACGACGACCCGGGAATCCGGATTCTCGACCACGGCGCTCTGCTGCACGCGCCAGACGCCCGCGCTGCGCGCGATCACCCACTGCAGCGACTTCAGCCGCAGGCGGCTCGCGTCGCTCGACGTGTCGAAGATCTCGAAGTCGATCGTCTGCGGGCTCACGGGCTCCCCGGGGCGGAACACGGCGCTTCCGCCCGGGAAGACGATCTCGCCGTAGCGAGCGCGGACGAGGTAGGCGGCGGGGGCAGGGAGGTCGTCGAAGTCGTACCTGCCGTCCGGGTCGGTCCGGGTCTCGCGCAGGATCGTCTGCTCGCTCGCGTCGATTCCGATCGCCTGCACGAGCAGACCCGCTGCGGCTTCCGGGCTCGACGGGTGCGAGACCCGGCCGCCGATCTGCGCGGCCTGCGCCGGTGCGCTGGCGAGCAGCGACGCGGCGATCACGAGGCCGAGCGCGCGCAAGGCGATCAAGACTCCCGCTCTCGCGCGGGCTTCGCGGACTTCCCCATCGGCCACAGCAGGAGCGTGTTTCCGACCACGAAAACGAACCCGCCGATCCAGATCCAGTTCACCAGCGGATTGATGAAGACCTTCAGCGCCGCGCTCTGGTCCGGCTCCAGCCCGGCGAGGATCACGTAGAAGTCCTCGCTGAAACGCGAGGCGACCGCCGGGATCGTGGTCGGCTGCTCCTGCTGGAAGTACATCCGCTTCTCGGGCAGGAGCATTCCGATCGGCTTGCCGTCCGCGTGCAGCGCGAGCCGCGCGACCGCGCCGGCGTAGTGCGGGTGATCGACCGGCCGCACCTGCCGGTACTCCAGCGTGTAGCGGCCGAGGCTCCAGCTCTCGCCGGGGGCGAGCAGCTTGGTCTCCTCCAGATTGAACGTCGCACCGGCGAATCCGATGAACATCAGGATCACGGCCAGGTGCACGACGTACCCGCCATAGCGGCGCTGATTGCGCCGGAGCAGCCCATGGATGGCGACCAGTGGATTCTCGCCCCGTCCCATTCGCGCGCGGATCGCGCGGGCGTACTCCTCGAAGATCGTCGCCGCGACGAAGACGCAGAGGGTGAGGAACGCGATCGGGTAGAAGCGCCGCATCCCGAACGCCAGCAGCAACGCCACCGCGAGCAGCGACAGCCCGGCCGGCCACACGAAGCTCTTGCGCAGATTCACCCAGGTTGCGCGCCGCCAGGCGACGAGCGGCCCTACACCGGTCAGGAACAGCAGGAAGATCGCGACCGGACCCGCGTAGCGCTGGAAGAACGGCGGCCCGATCTGCACCTGCACGCCGGTGATCGCCTCGGAGAAGACCGGAAAGAGCGTCCCGTAGAACACGATCACGAGCAGCGCGAGGAATGCGTAGTTGTTGAGCAGGAACGACGCCTCGCGCGAGACGATCGAGTCGAGCCGCGTCTGGCTGCGCAGCTCCGGCACGCGGCTCACCAGCAGCGCCGCATAGCCCACCGCCAGAACCAGCACGTAGCCGAGGAAGAGCTGTCCGAACCAGCCCGCGTTGGCGAAGCTGTGTACCGACTGCACCACGCCGCTTCGGGTGAGGAACGTGCTGAACACGCAGAGCGTGTAGGCCAGTCCGATCAGCGCGAAGTTCCAGACCTTCAGCATGCCGCGCTTCTCCTGGATCATCACCGAGTGGAGAAACGCCCCCCCCGCGAGCCAGGGCATGAGCGAGGAGTTCTCGACCGGATCCCAGGCCCAGTAGCCGCCCCAGCCCAGGACCTCGTACGCCCAGCGTCCGCCGAGCATCAGGCCCATGCCGAGGAAGAACCACGCGGTGAGCGACCAGCGCCGCGTGGTCTCGAACCAGGCCGTGCCGAGCTCGCCGGTGATCAGCGCCGCGCAGGCGAACGCGAACGGAACCGAGAAGCCGATGAATCCGATGTACAGCACGGGTGGGTGGATCATCATCGCGGGGTGCTGCAGCAGCGGGTTCATGCCCTGGCCGCTCGACCAGGCCGAGCCGGGCGGCAGCGCTTCGAACGGATTCGAGACGAACGAGCAGAGCGCCGCGAAGAAGACCACGTTCAGCATCATCACCGCGATCACCCACGGCATGAGCGTGCGGTTGCGGCGCCGGTTCTGCGCGACGGCGAGGAAGCCCATCAGGCCGAGCATCCAGGTCCAGAGCAAGAGCGAGCCGGCCTGACCGCCCCAGAGCGCGACCTTGAACAGCCACGGCTGCTCGCGCGTGGAGATCGAAGCTACGAACGCCAGGTCGAAGCGGTCGCCGAGCAGCGCGGCTTCGAGCCCGATCATGGCAGTCGAGAGCAGCACGAAGACCGCCACCGCGCCGCGTTCGGCGCTCGCCACCAGCGCGGGGCTGCGGCGCAGTCCACCGAGCACGCCGAGCACTCCCGCCCAGACGGCGAAGAACACGGAGACGTAGAGGGCGAGCCCTCCGAGCGCGACGAGAAGCGTGACGATCAATCGGACTCCGGACCGCGCGCGCCGGCGCGCAGCTCTAGGTGCTCTCTCCGGGCGGCTTCGCCTCGTACTTCGACGGGCACTTCGCCATCACGCGGTCGGCCAGGAACGTTCCCGACGCGTAGCGTCCTTCGAGCACGACCTCGGCCCCGTCCTTGAACAGGTCCGGCACGTCGAGCCCCTGATAGCGAACCGCGAGCGCCTGCCCGCCTGCCTGATCGGCGACATGGAAGTCGACGTGGCCCGCGGCCATGTCCTTCGATATCGAGCCCGAGACGACGAAGCCGTGCACGCGCGCGGCGAGGTCGGCGGTCTCCGCGCTCGGCGCCGAGACGAACGAGCCCACGTCGGAGTAGTAGCGGAACGTCCCTTCGCCCGAGGAGCCGAGCGTCAGCACCAACGCGAGCCCGGCGCAAACCGAGAACGCTGCGAGCGCAATCTGCACGCCTTTGCTCATGCGAACTCCCGTGCAGCCCCGTGCGGGAATGGGCAGCGAGGCTAACTTCGGCCCCAAGCAGCGTCAATCGCGGGCGCACGAGGAGCGCGACTTGGACGCAGACCTGGCGATCGATGCCGCAGACCGGAGCTTGTTTCCGAGCGAGGGCCTGCCCGAGGTGGCCATCATCGGTCGCTCGAACGTCGGCAAGTCGACGCTGATCAACAAGCTCGTCGGGCGCAAAGGCCTGGCGCGGACCAGCAACTCTCCCGGTCGGACCCGGCGCGTGCACTTCTACCTGGTCGAGAAGCGCATGTACCTGGTCGACCTGCCGGGCTACGGCTACGCGGCGATCAGCAAGCAGGAGCGGCGCGCTTTCGCGCCGCTGGTCGACTCGTATCTCGCCGCGGGTCGCGAGTCGCTGCGCGGCGCGCTCGTGCTCGTCGACGTGCGCCGCGGCGCGCAGGACGAGGAACGCGAGCTCGTCGTCTGGCTTCGCGAGGTGGGAATCGACGCGCGCGCGGTGCTCACCAAGTGCGACAAGCTCGGCCGGGGCGAGCTCGAGCGCGAGCGCCGCGCGCTGGCGACGTCGCTCGGGCTTCCGCTCGAGCGCGTCGCGGCGGTCTCGGCGAAGACCGGAGCGGGGCTCGGCGCGCTCGCCGCGTGGCTGCTCGAGTGGAGCGGCCTCGAGTTCCGCCGCCCGGACGGCGGGCCGCTCTAGCGGAACAGGTCGCGCGCGGGATCTCGGAGCAGATCGCGCAGGCTCCCGCGCCCTTCGATCGCGACGCCCTCGACCCAGACCGCGGGCTGGCCCTTGTCCTTCTCCATCAGCAGCCCGGCGGCCGCCGCGATCTGGTCGGCGCGCGCCATCACGGTCACCTGCAGCTCGCGCCCGGCGCGGTCGGTCTGGCCGATGTAGTCGCGAAGCGGCGCGAGGCCGGCGACGCCGATCGCGACGTCGACCAGGCCCTCGCGCCAGGGACGCCCGAACGTGTCGCTGATGATCACGGCGCGCGATGGCCCGAGCGCCGCCCGGATCCGCTCGGCGCTGGCGTCGGGATCGAGCGGGAGCAGCACGGCCAGGTCGTCGCCCGGCGCGTTCGATAGGTCGACGCCGGAGTTCGCGCAGATCAGCCCGTGCTTCGTCTCGGTGATCAGCACGCCCGGCGCGGTGCGCACCACGCGCTTCGACTCGCGCAGCACCAGCTCCGTGTGCCGCGGCTCCTTGCCGAGCTCGCGCGCGAGCTCGAGCGCGCGCGGCGACGGCGAGATCTCTGACAGGCGCACGATCCGACCCTCGGCCTTCGAGACGATCTTCTGCGCCACGACCAGGATTCCCGGGCCGGGCGGGACGAGCGCGGCCAGCCGCGCCGGCAGGTCGTCGCCGATCGGGATCTCGGGCAGGCCTTCGAGCGCGGTCAGTCGAATCGACGTCATCGCAGCAGCTCCCGGAGCAGCGCGGCGGTGCGGCCGGCGCTGTTGGAGGTCGCCAGCCGCTCGGCGTCCTCGGGTGTGTCGAGATCGGTGCGCGCGCTCTGCGCGAGCGAGCCGAGCACGATGGCGCCGACCCCTCGCTCGCGCGCCGCGGCCTCGTGCGCGGCGCAGCTCTCCGGCCCGAAGCGCGCGGGAATCACCAGCGGCGGCCGGCGCAGCAGCAGCGCCGTCCCGCCGTCGGCGGCGGGTGCGATCACGACCGGCGCACGCTCGCCCGCGGCGACCACCTCGTCTACGTCGCGGCCGCGCAGAAGCGGAAGGTCGCCGAGCGAGACCAGCAGCGCGTCGTACCCTGCGGCCGCGCACTCGGACGCGGCCGCGTCGATCGCCTCGTTCAGTCCGGGATCGGGCACGCGCAGCATGACCTCCGCGCCGCTCGCGCGCGCCGCGTCGGCGACCGCGGCGTCGTCGGTCAGCACGAAGACGCGCTCGACGCGTTCGGCGTCGGAAAGCGCTCCGAGCACGTCCGCGACCAGAGCGCGCAGGATCCGCTCGACCGACGCGTCGTCGAAGCGCGAGCGCAGACGTCGCTTCGCGCGCGAGAAGTCCTTCACCGGCACCGCCGCGGCCACCCTCAAGAGCGCGCTCCCGCGAGCTCGAGGACGCTTCGCGCCAGGTCTGCCGCGATCTCGGGCGTGCGCATGAGCGTCTCCTCGACCCGGACGTCCAGGCCCAGGCGCAGGATCGCGTCTCGCTCGTGCGCGTCGCGCCGGTCGATCACCATTCCGCGGCAGAACGAGCGGTACAGCTTTGCCACGCCCGCCGAGGAGACCTCGGCGCCGACCGCGCGCAGCAGGCGATCGGCGGGGCCCTTCACCGGCGCGCCCCCGACGAGCGGCGAGATCGACACCGCGTCGTGTCGCGCCTCGAGCAGGTCCCGCACCCCCGGAAGCGCCAGGATCGTGCCGATCGAGACGACCGGATTCGACGGGCAGACGATCACGGTCTCGGCGCGGGCGAGCGCCTCGAGCACGCCCGGTCCCGGCGCGCAGGCGGCGGCGGCCGAGAGATCGACTTCGGACAGGTCGTCGGGCGCGCGGTCCCGGACCATGTACTCCTCGAAGTCGCAGCGCGTCCCGTCCGCGCGCACCACGCGCGTCGGCGCGTCGCCCTCGGTCATCGGCAGCAGCTCCGCGGTCACGCCAAAGGCGCTCGCGAGCTCGCGCGTCACCTGCGCGAGCCCGATCCCGCCCCGCAGGCGCTCGCTGCGATGGATGTGCGTGGCCAGGTCGCGATCACCGAGCCTGAACCAGACGTCGCCGCGCAGCCGGCGCAGCGCGTCCAGACACGCAGTGGTGTCGGAGCGGAATCCCCAGCCGGTCTCCGGGTCGACCACGCCCGCGAGGGTGTAGGTGACGATGTCGAGATCCGGACACACGCGCAGGCCGAAGAAGTCGCGGTCGTCGCCGGTGTTGACGATCACGGTGAGCTCCTCCGGCGGCAGCACGCGGACGAGTCCCGAGAGAAAGCGGGCGGCACCGACCCCACCGGCGAGCGCGACGACGCGGCGGCTCATGCGCGCCTTAGGGCACCGTCTCCGCGCGCAGCGCCTCGAGCTCGGCCTGCAGCCGCGGCAGCCGCTCGGCGATCTCGCGCACGCCCGGATCCGACGCGAGCTCGGCGCTGTCCCAGCGCTTGGTCGAGATCAGCTGTCGCAGCGTCTCGCGGTCGGTCGCGATCCGCGCTTCGAGGTCGGCGAGCTCCGCCGCGCGCGGATCGCCGGGCGCGAGCGCCGGCGCGAGCGGCGGCCCGGGAAAGACCGGCGGGCCCGACGGGGCGGGCGGAGTCGCGCGGGCGGCAGGCTCGGGCGAAGCCGGCTCGGGCGCACTCGGGAGCGGAGTGGCGGCTCGGCTCGGCGCGTTCGAGATGCGCGGCCCCGGCCTGCGGCTCGGCCGCGCGACGATCGCGTGGGCGCTGTCGCGATGGCGGCGGGGAATCGTCTCGGGATCCGTCGTGTAGTGAGTCACGCCGAGCTCGTCGACCCAGCGATACACGTCCGCGCGGCTGCTCTGCGCCGCGAGGCAGAGAGCCAGCGCGAGCAGCAGTCGGAGGGCGTGGCGCAGCACGCGCGGATTCTACGGCCCGACCCAGGGGCGATCAACCGAGCGCGCGCGTGGAGCGCGCGCCACGGCAGCCCCGCGAGCGGTTCACATCGCGTCGCGCCGACGCGGATCCGACCGCTTCGCGAGGCCGCGCACGACGGCACGCGCCTTGCGATGGCGCTCGGCATGTCCGCGACCCTCGCAGTCCTGCTGGCTCTGGCGCTTCCCGATTCGCTTCTGCCGCGCTGGGACGACGCCGCGCCGCCCGCCGCGCCGACGAAGCTGGTCGCGCGTCCGGGCGCGCTTCTGCTCGGCACCGACTCCGGGCTCTACGAGCGGCGCGGAGCATCGCGCAGCTGGCGGCTCGTGCTGGCTCGCGAGGACGTGCGCGATCTCGCGCCGACCGACGCGGGCGCGCTCGTCGCGAGCGGCGGAAGGCTCTTCGAGTGGAGCGCCGAGCGCGGAGACGCGCGCGAGCTGTCTCTCGGAGCCGGCGCCGAGGCGCGCGCCGTCGCGATCGACGCACGCGGCACCGCCTGGGTCGCGAGCGCGACCGGACTGTACCGGCGCAGCGCGGGAACGGCCGATTTCGTTCGCGAGCTGTCGATCCCGTCGGGAGAGGTGACCGGGGTCGCGAGCGCGGGCGAGACGCTCTGGGTCGCGGCCGACGGAGCGCTCTGGTCGGGCTCGGACGCGCGCGGGTTCGCGCGCCGCGTAGGTGGCCTCGAGGAGGGCTGGTGGGAGCTCTGCGGCGCGGTCGAAACCGCGGCTGCGACGCTTCTCTGTGTACCCGCCGGAATCTGGAGACTCGGCGCGGCCGAGGCCAGCCGGATCGAGCTCGGCGTCGGCCGGCTCTTCGCGCTCGCCGCCGCGGGCGAGCGCGTCTTCGTGGCGGGGGAGGGGGGGCTGCAGGCCTTCGCGGGCGGCGAGCCGATCGCCGGCGCGGGAAGGCAACAGCTCGCGATTCCCGCCGTCGGCCTGGCCGTCGACCGCGGCGATCTTCTCGTCGCGACCGAGCGCGGGATCGCGTCGTTCGCTCTGGCCGCGGGTCGGCGCGAGTCGGAGTCCGAGCGGAACCTGCGCATCGCGCCCAGACGAGCTCGGTCGTCGCAGATCCAGCAGCTCCAGCGCGCGGCGCTCGCGTATCTCGAGCTGTCGCCGCAGCGCCTGGTCGAGATCGAGTCGCGCGCTCGCCGCGGCGCGCTGCTGCCGGCGCTCAGCGCCTCGCTCTTCTACGACCGGGACACCTCGCGCGGCGTCGACCACGACCAGGTCTTCACGTCGGGCGTCCACGCGCAGCTCTTCGACTCGGACAACCGTCGCAACCACGGCTACGACGTCGGCGTCTCGCTGGTCTGGAAGCTCTCCGAGCTCGCATCGCCGGACGATGCGCTTGCGATCTCCCGCGAGCGCCGCAGCCTGGTCACGCTTCGCGACCAGGTGCTGGAGCGCGTGAACCATCTGTACTTCCAAAGGCTCCGGCTGCTGGCGGAGCTCGACTCGCTCGGGGGCGAGGACGAGGCGAAGCGCGCGGCGCTCGAGCTCGACGCGGCCGAGATCGCCGCGCAGCTCGATGCCTGGAGCGGCGGCGCGTTCTCGCGCCTCGATTCGAACTCACCCCTCCACGAATGAAGGGAACCCTGATGAATCGGATTCGAACGAAGGGGGTCGTGGCCGCGGTGCTCGCGGCCGGCTCTCTGCTCGCATCGCCGTCCGGGGCGGTCCAGATCAGCGAGCTGCTCTACGACGCGGTCGGCAGCGACAACGGCACGATCTTCGTCGAGCTCTGGGGCGTGCCCGGCACGTCGCTCGAGGGCTGGCGGATCGAGGGTGTGAATGGCGCGGATGGCGCGATCGGCCCGATCGTCACGCTGTCAGGCGCGATCCCTGCGGACGGCTTCTTCGTCGTGGCGGATTCCGACGCCGGCACGACGCTCGTCGCCAACGCCGACCTGCTCGCCAACTTCGACTTCCAGAACGGCCCCGACTCGATCGTGCTCAGAAACGCGCTCGGCGAGCTGCTCGATTCGCTCGGCTACGGCGTGTTCGGCGCGGCGGAGATCTTCGCGGGCGAGGGCAGCCCCGCCCCCGACGGTGCGCCCGGGCAGAGCCTCGCGCGCATCTACGCCAACGTCGACAGCAACGACAACTCGGCGGACTTCGCGCTCTTCGACAGCCCGACGCCGGGCAGCGGTCCGCTCGCGCTGCCGGAGCCGGTCGCCGTCGCGCCGCTTCTGCTCTTCGCCTGCGGGCTCGGCCTCGCGCGCTCGAGGCACTCGCGTCCCCCCTCGGCGGTCGGGTAGGACCGCCCCTCCCTGGGGTGGTCCGGAGCTCTTCCGACTCCGGGCCACCCCTCTTCGGGCGCACTTCGGGTGCGCGGGCGCGGCGCCGATACGTTGCGGGGCCGGGATGCGTCTCGCACAATCGGCCGCGGAGGGGTGAGAGAGGCGATGGTCGGCGGCTTCAACACGAACATCCGCTACAGCGGGCAGATCTTTCACGTCCAGACCGAGGACGGCGGAACCGAGAGCCCGAGCATCGTCACGCTGCTGTACCGCGGCGGAGCGATTCTGTTCTCGAAGAAGACCAGCTACGCGGATCAGCTCGGCGACGCCGACCGCGAGTCGGTCGTGCGCCAGCTCATGGAGGCGCAGCACGGCGCGATGGTGCAGGCGCTGAAGTCCGGCAAGCTCGACGAGCGGATCGGGGTCGCTTCCGCCGACGCGCAGACCCGCCCGCCGGTGGTCGCCAAGCGCGCGGCGGAGTTCGGCGCCGGTCTGATCTCGCGCCGCTCGCTCGACGAAGTGATCCTCGCGCATCTCGCCGGGCGCTAGAACCACCCGGCTTCGCCTCCCCTCCAGGAGCTGAGGCGAGCATGATCCAGATGTACCACGTCGACCTGCGCTACGCGGGCGGGGCGTACGGCCTGCGCGACATCTCGCTCACGCTCGAACGAGGCGAGTTCGCCTTCCTGACCGGCTCGAGCGGAGCCGGCAAGACGTCGCTCTTGCGGCTGCTCTTCGGCGCGGAGCAGCCGAGCGCCGGACAGATCCTCGTCGCGGGCCGGAACATCACGCGGATCCGGGCCGCGCAGGTGCCGGTGCTGCGGCGGCAGATCGGCGTGATCTTCCAGGACTTCAAGCTCCTGCCCGAGCGGACGGTCTTCGAGAACGTGGCGATCGCGCTCGAGATCGCGGGCACCGCCAAACGCGAGATCCGCACCCGCGTCTGGAGCCTGCTGAAACGTCTGGGCCTGGGGCACCGGATCGACCATCGCCCGCGCACGCTCTCGGGCGGCGAGCAGCAGCGCGTGGCGATCGCGCGCGCGCTCGTGAACGATCCCCCGCTGCTCCTGGCCGACGAGCCGACCGGAAATCTCGACCCCGAGCTCGCGCTCGACATCATGGACATCATCGCCGACGCGCACGCGCGCGGAACCACCGTGATCGTCGCCACGCACGATCCGACGCTGCTCGAGCGCTACCGCCATCGCCGGATCGTGCTCGAAGCGGGGCGGCTGGTCGCGGACCGCGCGCCCGAGACCTACGGCGTGGGCGCGCGCGGACTCGGAGCGACGCGAAGTTGATCGACGTCCGCTCGCTGCGCCGGCTTGCCGCATCGCTGCGCTCGGGGCTGCGCGGCGCGCGCGAGCGGCCGCTGGTCTTCGGGCTCTCGGTTGCGACGATGGCGGCAGGGCTGCTCGTGCTCGGCACCTACCTGCTGATCGCCGCGAACCTGCGCGGCGTGCTCGACCGCGTCGGCGCGGATTTCCGTCTGGTCGCGTTCTCCTCGATCGGCGCGTCGGCTGCGCCGGGTGAGATCGAGGCGCTCGGCTCGCGCCTGCGCGCGCTCCCGGGCGTGTCGGACTCGCGCTACGTGACGCCCGACGAGGCGATGGCGCGGCTCCGCGGCGATCTCGGCGAGGACGCGAGCGTTCTCGACGGAATGGCGAAGAACCCGCTGCCGGCGTCCTTCGAGCTCGTGATCGCGGCCGACCGGCGCGATCCGACCGAGCTACGCGCGCTCGCCGCGGCGGTCTCCGCCGTCCCCGGCGTGAGTGAGGTGCGCTTCGGCGAGGCCTGGGTCGAGGGCTACGCGCGCGTCGTGCGCATGATCGACTGGCTCGGGGTGGGGCTCGGCACGTTCCTCGTGCTCGTGCTCGGAGCGATCGTCGCGGGAACGGTGCGGCTGTCGGTCCACGCGCGCGCAGACGAGATCCAGATCCAGCGGCTCGTCGGCGCGGGTGGCCTGTTCGTGCGACTTCCGTTCTATCTGGAGGGCGCGCTTCAGGGCGGGCTCGCCGCGCTCGCGGCGCTCGCGCTGCTCTGGCTCCTGCACGCGCTGGGCATGCCGCTTCTCGGCGACGCGCTCGCCTGGCTGGTCGGCGCGCAGACGCTGGTCTTCTTCGGCTCGCTCGAGGCGGCCGGTCTGGTGGCTCTGGGCGTCCTGCTCGGGCTGGGCGGCGCGCTGATGTCGCTGTTCAGCCTCGAGGACCGCCCGTGACCGGACTCGCGCGGGTCGCGGCGCTCGCGGCGGCGCTCGTCGCGATCTGTGGCGCCACCTCCGCCGGAGCCGCGGACCCCGGACAACGGCTCGAGAGCCTGCGCAAGGAGATCGAGGAGCGCGAGGCGCGCGCGCGCGAGCTCGGCGCGGAAGCCGAGGGCTACCTCGGCGAGATCGAGGCGGTCGACCGCGAGCTCGTCGAGACGCGGCGCGGCGCCGCGCTCCTGCGCGAGCGGGAGCGCGAAGCGACACGCGAGCTCGGTCTCGCGCGCGACGGCGCGAAGAAGGCCGCGGCCGCGCTCGCCGCGACCGACCGCGCGCTCGAGCAGAGGCTGGTCGCGCTCTACAAGTGGAACGCGACGGGGGGCATCGCCTCGATGTGGTCCGCCGGCGACTTCGCGAGCTTCGCGCGCCGCCGCGAGGGGATGGCGCGGATCCTCGCGCAGGACCGCGCGCTGTTCGCCCGCCACGAGCGCGAGCGAGCCGAGTTCGAGGCGAGGCGACGCGAGGGCGAGCTGCTGCTCCGCGAGGCGTCCGACGCGCGGCGCGAGGCGCTGGCGCGCGAGGAGCGCGCGCGATCGCGCCTGGTCGAGCGCCGCAACATGGTCGGGCTGCTGCGCACGCGAGCCGAGCGCGAGGAGAAGGCCGCGGCCGAGCTGCGCGAGGCCGCCGGCCGGCTCGAGGACGCGATCCGGCGTCTGCCGAAGAGCGAGCCCGGCGCGCCGGCCTCGCGGAGCCCGGGTCTCGCGCCCGGGATCGGGTCGGGTCTGGTCCGCGGCCAGACGTCCCGGCCGGTCGCCGGTCGCACGCGCGCGGGCTTCGGCCGGCAGATCGATCCGGAGTTCCAGACCAAGACGCTTCGCACCGGGATCGAGATCGAGGCCCCGGCCGGCGCTCCGGTCCTGGCGGTCGGTCCGGGCCGCGTGCTCTTCGCCGGCTGGTTCCGGGGCTACGGCCAGATGGTGATCGTGGACCACGGTTCTGGCGATCTGTCGGTTTCGGGCTATCTGGACGCGGTCCACGTAGCGGCCGGCGACAGTGTCGCGCTCGGCCAGCCGATCGGATCGGTGGGCGAGACTGGATCGGCGTCCGGACCCGGGCTTTACTTCGAGATTCGACACGACGGAAAGGCCGTCGACCCGGCGCTCTGGCTAGGGAAATGAGCTCCACCGAGGAAGGCATCCATGAGCACGAAACGAAGCGCACTCGGCAAGATGATCCGGATCGCGGCCCCGCTCGCGCTGCTGGCGGCGCTGGTCGCGGGCGGCGCGCAGTCGCTGCGCTCGAGCCCGACCGGGCCGAGCTACGAGGATCTCTCGCTGCTGACGAACGTCCTGCACCTGGTGCGGCAGCACTACGTGAAGGACGTCGACGAGCACCAGCTCGTCGAAGGCGCGCTGAAGGGAATGCTCGACACGCTCGATCCCCACACCTCGTACCTCTCGCGCGATCTGTACAAGGAGATGCAGCGCGACACGAAGGGTGAGTTCGAGGGCCTCGGCATCGAGATCACCAAGGGCGACGGCGAGAAGGGCGACGGCTTCGTGACCGTGGTCGCTCCGATCGACGGCACGCCCGCGGCGCTCGCCGGTCTGCAGGCCAAGGACCAGATCGTCGCGGTCTGCCCCGATGCCACCGAGAAGTCGTGCAAGGGCACGCAGGACATGAACCTGCTCGAGGCCGTGAAGATGATGCGCGGCCCGCGCGGCACCAAGATCATGATCCAGATCCTGCGCTCGGGCTGGAACCAGCCCAAGCCGTTCATCATCAAGCGCGCGTCGATCCGGGTCTCGAGCGTGCAGCTGCACATGATCGAGAAGGATCTCCCGTACGTGCGCATCTCGCAGTTCCAGGAGCGCACCGCCGAAGACCTGCAGGACGCGCTGAAGCTGGCGCACGCGAAGGCGGGTGGGCCGCTGCGCGGGCTCGTGCTCGACCTGCGCGACAATCCGGGCGGGCTGCTCGATCAGGCCGTCAAGGTCGGCGACGTCTGGCTCGAGAGTGGCCTGATCGTCTTCTCCGAGGGGCGCAGCGGCGGCAATCGCATGGAGTGGCACGCCAAGCGCGAGGGCACCGAGGGCGAGTACCCGATGATCGTGCTCGTGAACGGCGGCAGCGCGTCGGCCTCGGAGATCGTCTCGGGCGCGCTCCAGGACCACAAGCGCGCGCTCCTGCTCGGCTCGCAGACCTTCGGCAAGGGCTCGGTGCAGACCATCATCCCGCTGGAAGACGGGTCGGGCCTGCGCCTGACCACGGCGCTCTACTACCTGCCGAGCGGCCGCTCGATCCAGGAGGTGCGCGTGCAGCCCGACGTCCTGGTCGAGCCGTTCAGCGAGGCGGAGCTCACCGCGGCGCAGGAGTCCCGAACCCAGGAGCGCCGCCGCTCCACCGGCGAGGTCGACCTCGAGGGTCACTTCGAGAACAAGCCCGGTGCAGGCGCCGGAGCAAAGGAAACCGCGCCGATTCCCGAGCCGATCGCAGAGCCGGAGGGCGAGCCCGCCAATACCGAAGAGGCAAAGGAAGCGCGCTTCCAGCAGCAGCTCGGCATCGACCGGCAGCTGACCCGAGCCGTCGAGCTCCTCAAGAGCTGGACCATCTTCTCCAAACTCACCTCCGAAGGCGGCGCCTGACGATCTTCCTCTGACTCCGACCAGCGTCCGCGGCCTCGGCGGCCGCGCCGGCGTCGACGAGGAGGGTCGAGGGTCCTCCCGAGGGGACCCCCGAGGAGACCCGGTGCGGCCGCCGAGGCCCGCCGAGGCCTCGCCCTCCGAGTTCCGGTACCGTCCCGGGATGGTCTCGAAGCCAGGCGACGCCAAGGGCGCACCCGCGCTCCAGGTTTCGGAGCTCGTCGAGCTCCTGCGCGGCACGCTTCGCGAAGCGTTTGGCGAGGTCTTGGTCGAGGGCGAGATCGCCTCGCTCTTCCGCTCGCGGCCGGGGCACCTCTACTTCGATCTGAAGGACGAGGGCGCGCTGCTTCGCGCGGTGATGTTCCGCGGCGCGGCGAGCGCGATCGACTTCGAGCCGCGCGACGGGATGCTCGTGCAGGCGCGCGGCCGGGTCGACCTGTACGCGGAGCGGGGCAGCCTGCAGCTCGTGCTCTCGGAGCTGCGCCCCGCCGGCGAGGGCGCGCTTCGCGCCGCGTTCGAGAAGCTCAAGGCGCGGCTGGCCGCGGAAGGCCTCTTCGACGCCGAGCACAAGCGGCCGCTGCCGTTCCTGCCCCGGCGCATCGGTCTCGTGACGTCGATCCAGGGAGCGGTGATCCACGACTTCCTGCGCGCGCTGCGCGCGCGCTTTCCCGCAAGCGAGGTCGTGGTCTGGGACGCGCGCGTGCAGGGCGAGGGAGCCTGGCGCGAGATCGTGCGCGGGCTGCACCTGCTCGACGCCGACCCGAGCGTCGAGGTGATCGTGCTCGCGCGCGGCGGCGGATCGCTCGAGGATCTCTGGAACTTCAACCGCGAAGAGCTCGTGCGCGCGGTCTTCGAGCTTGCGACCCCGGTCGTCTCGGCGATCGGCCACGAGAGCGACTGGGTGCTCTGCGATCTCGTCGCAGACGCTCGCGCGGCCACGCCGACCGCCGCAGCGGCGCTCGTCGCGCCCGACGCCGCGCAGCTGCTGCAGCGGGTCGACGAGCTCGAGCTGCGCATGGCCAGAAGCGTGCGCGCTCTGCTGCGCGAGCTCTCGCACCGGCTCTTGGCGCTGCGCCGCGGTCTGATCCACCCCGCGCTCCGTCTGCGCGAGAGCGCTCTGCGGCTGCGCGAGCTGCGCCTGCGCCTCTCGGCCGCCGCGGCCCGCGCGCACGAACGGGCCGGCGCCCGGCTCGCGGCACTGGCGGGCCGGCTCGACGCGCTCTCGCCGCTCGCGGTGCTCGGGCGCGGCTTTGCCCTGGCGACCCGCGAGTCCGACGGCGCGATCCTGCGCGACGCGCGCCAGGCGCCGGCCGGTGAGAGTATCCTGGTGAGGCTCGCCCGCGGCCGGCTCCGCGCCACGGTACGCGAGTCCCTGGAGGACGGATGACCCCGCGCCGCGCGCGAAGCAAGGAAGCCGGCGAGCCCGATACTGGAGTCGCCGAGCCGCGCTTCGAGCAGGCGCTCGCGCAGCTCGAGTCACTCGTGCACAAGCTCGAGATCGGCGAGCTCGACCTCGAGCAGGCGCTCGGCACCTTCGAGGAGGGCGTGGCGCTCGCGAAGCTCTGCTCGGCGCGGCTCGAGGCCGCGGAGCTGCGCATCTCGAAGCTCGAAGCGGTCGCCGGCGAGACGGTGGAGCGCGAGCTCGAGCTCGGGGACGACGAGTGAGGGACGAGGACTCGCACGAGGCGTTCCTCGCCGAGAGCGCGGCGCGGATCGACGTCTATCTGGACGACGTGCTGCCGCGAGCGAGCGAGCCGCCCGAATCGCTCCACGAGGGCATGCGCTACGCGGTCTTCTCCGGCGGCAAGCGGCTTCGCCCGGTGCTGGTCTTCGCCGCCGCGCGCGCCTGCGGCCTCGACGCGGATCGCGCGCTGCCGCTCGCCGCGGCGATCGAGCTGGTGCACACCTACTCCCTGGTGCACGACGACCTTCCGGCGATGGACGACGACGACCTGCGCCGCGGCCGGCCCACCGTGCACGTGAAGTTCGGCGAGGCGAACGCGATCCTGGTCGGCGACGCGCTGCTCGCCGAGGCATTCGCCGTGCTGGCTCGCGGCGAGGCTCCGATCCCGGTGTTCGCGCGGCTCGCTCACGCGGCGGGCTCGCGCGCGCTGGTGGGAGGGCAGGTCGACGACCTGGCGTTCCGCCCCGAGCATGCGACGGCGCGGCTGGTGGGCTCGATCCACGAGCGCAAGACCGCGGCGCTGTTTCGCTTCTGCGCCTGGGCGCCCGGCGCGCTCGCGGGCCGGCCGGCGCGCGAGCTCGAGCTCCTGGACCGCTTCGGCCTGGCCTACGGGCTGGCCTTCCAGCTGGTCGACGACTTGCTCGACGACGATCCGCAGGAGTGCTCGATCCTGCGCGTCTGCGACGCGCAGGCGGCCCGCGCGCGGATCGCGAGTGAGGTGGCCGAGGCGATCGACGCCGCCGAGGGCTTCGGCCGTTCGGGTCTGTACCTGCGCGGGCTGGCTAGCGCGGTCAGCGGGCGGCTACCGTAGGGGCCGCATGAGCGAGATCCTGAACTCGATCGATTCCCCCGAGGACCTGCGCAAGCTGCCCGAAGCCCGGCTGCCGGAAGTCGCGACCGCGGTGCGCTCGGCGATCATCGACACGATCTCGCGTACCGGCGGGCACCTGGCGGCAGGCCTCGGCGCGGTCGAGCTCACGGTCGCGCTGCACTACGTCTTCGACACCCCGCGCGACCGGCTGATCTGGGACGTCGGCCACCAGGGCTATCCGCACAAGATGCTGACCGGGCGCCGCAAGGCGTTCGGGACCATCGGGGCGAAGGACGGGATGGGGAAGTTCCTGCGCCGGCAGGAGTCCGAGTACGACGTCTTCGGCGCGGGTCACGCCGGAACCTCGATCTCGGCGGCGACCGGCATCGCCGAGGCGATCCGCCGCCGCGGCGGGCGCGAGAAGGTGGTCGCGGTGATCGGCGACGGCGCGATGACCGCGGGCATGGCCTACGAGGGCCTGAACAACGCCGGCTACCTGCGGCTCTCGAACCTGATCGTCGTGCTGAACGACAACGAGATGTCGATCTCGAAGAACGTCGGTGCGCTGACCAGCTTCCTGGCGCGGCGTTGGTCGGCGCCGCAGACGCGGCGCCTCAAGCACGCGTTGAAGTCGTTCCTCGAGTCGATCCCGCGCGCCGGCGACGAGCTGGTCGAGATGGCGCGCCGCGCGGAGCAGAGCTTCAAGGGCTTCATCTCGCCCGCGCACCTCTTCGAAGGGCTCGGCTTCAACTACATCGGCCCGATCGACGGTCACGACCTGCCGCAGCTGGTCGAGACGTTCCGCAATGCGCGCGACATCGAGAGCAACGAGCACCCGGTGCTGATCCACTGCCGCACCGAGAAGGGCTACGGCTACGAATACTCGCAGGCCGATCCCGTGAAGTACCACGGCGTCGAGCAGTTCGAGGTCAGCTCGGGCGCGATGAAGAAGTCGACGCCGGGCGCGCCGTCGTGGACCGGCGCCTTCGCCGACGCCCTGATCGAGCTGGCCAAGGACGATCCGCGCATCGTCGGCATCACCGCGGCCATGAGCGGCGGCACCGGCCTCGACAAGTTCCAGGCCAGCTTTCCCGACCGCTTCTACGACGTGGGGATCGCCGAGCAGCACGCGGTGACGTTCGCGGCGGGGCTCGCGACCGAGGGGCTGAAGCCGGTCTGCGCGATCTACTCGACGTTCTTGCAGCGCGCCTACGACCAGATCGTGCACGACGTCTGCCTGCAGGGTCTCGGCGTGACGTTCGTGCTCGACCGAGCCGGCCTGGTCGGCGCCGACGGCGCGACGCACCAGGGCTTCTACGACATCGCCTACCTGCGAGCGCTGCCGAACATCGTGCTGATGGCGCCGAAGGACGAGAACGAGCTGCGCCAGATGCTGAAGACCGCGATCGAGTACCCGGGCCCGGCCGCGCTGCGCATCCCGCGCGGCGCGGCGCTCGGCGTCCCGCTGGACAACGACGTGAAGAGCCTCGCGATCGGCGAGGCGGAGCTGCTTCGCGACGGCCGCGACCTCGGCATCGTCGCGCTCGGGCATTCGGTCGCTCCCGCGCTCGACGCCGCCGAGCGGCTCTCCGAGCACGGGATCTCCGCCGCGGTGCTGAACGCCCGCTTTGCCAAGCCCGTCGACGTGGGCCGGATCGGCGAGCTCGCGCGCCGCTGCGGAGCGCTGCTCGTGGTCGAGGAGCACAGCGCGATCGGAGGGATGGGAGATGCCGTGCTCGCCGCGCTGGCGGAGCAGCGCATCTCGATTCCGGTCCGCGAGCTCGGCATCCCCGATCGCGTGATCGAGCACGGCTCCCAGGCGGAGTGGCGCGAAGCGCTCGGAATCGATGCCGCCGGCATCGAGCGCGCGGCCCGCGAGCTGCTCGGGCGCTAGGCCGTGGCGAAGGCGCGCGTGCGTCTCGACGAGCGGCTCGTCGCGCTCGGGCTCGAGGCGTCGCTATCGCGCGCACGCGCGCGAATCCTCGCCGGCGAGGTGAGGCTCGGCGATCGAGTGCTCGACAAGGCGGGCCTGCAGGTGCCGGCCGATGCGCAGCTCGTGCTGGCCACGCGCGCGCGCTTCGTCTCGCGTGGCGGCGAGAAGCTCGCGGGCGCGCTCGACGCGTTCGGGCTCGACGTCACGGGCCTGCGCTGCGCGGACGTCGGCGCCTCGACCGGCGGCTTCACCGACTGCCTGCTCCAGCGCGGCGCGCGGCAGGTTCTCGCGCTCGACGTCGGCTACGGGCAGCTCGCGGCGTCGCTTCGCGGCGATCCCCGCGTTCGGGTGCGCGAGCGCACGAACCTGCGCCACTTCGAGCTCGAGCCGGGCGACGAACGCTTCGACCTCGTCTGCGCCGACGTGTCGTTCATCTCGCTCCGGCAGCTCCTGCCGCGTCTGATCGCGCTCGCACGACCGGGCGCGAGACTGCTGCTTCTGGTCAAGCCGCAGTTCGAGCTCGAGCGCGGCGCGGTCGGGAAGGGCGGAGTGGTCCGCGACCCGGAGCTCCGCGCGCGCGCGGTGCGCGAGGTGCGCGAGGCGGGCCTCGCCGCGGGGCTCGTCGCACTCGGCGAGGCCGAGAGCGATCTTGCCGGACCGAAGGGAAACCTCGAGGTATTCCTGCTGTTCCGGCGGCCCGATTTGCGCGAGGAACCTCGCCGATTAGACTAGGCGCATGTCGGTCATCACTCTCACGGAATCGGCCGCGGCAAAGGTCAAGCAGCTCACCGAACGCGACGGCCGCGCGGGCTACAGCCTGCGGCTCAAGGTCGTGGGCGGCGGCTGCAGCGGACTGCAGTACCAGCTCATGTTCGACGACAAGGTCGGGGACTGGGATCAGACCGGAAGAAGCAACGGCGTGAACGTCGTCGTCGACTCGAAGAGCGCCGTGTACCTGCTCGGAACCAAGGTCGACTACGTCGACGATCTGAACGGCTCGGGCTTCAAGATCGAGAACCCCAACGCCTCATCGACCTGCGGCTGCGGCCAGTCCTTCGGCGCCTAGCGCCTAGAAGGACGGAAGCCGGCCGCGCGCGAGCTGGGTCAGCGTGAAGGCGTCGTCCGGCACGTCGGTCCCGATCAGGATGTTGCGCACCTGCCGCACCGTGTGGCGGCCGCTGCGCAGGTCGATCATCTCGTCCTGCATCGGCACCCACCAGTCGAAGTTCCGCTCGATGTCCTGCGGCCGCGCGCGGTAGCGCTTCCAGAGCCCCTGCTCGTCGAAGTAGTCGGTGCGAAGCATGACCGGCCGCTCCTGCGAGACCCACGCGAGAAGCATCGTGTACGGACCCTCGATCGGTCGCAGTCGCAGCACGCGGCACGCCTCGCCGCCGATCCGATCCTCGCCGAGCACCTCGATCCGGTAGTCCGCCGCCGAGTGCGCGCGGAAGTCGGCGTAGTTGAAGTCGCTGCCGAAGAGCGAGCCCTTGTGGCGCCCGACGCTCACCGCGCGGACCTGTCCGCGGGTGCCCTCCGAGGCGAAGGCGCGGTCCTGGGCTCCGGGACGCTGGAAGAGCAGGAGCCGCGAGGCGTCGCGGCTACCGTCTCCGGTGTAGACCAGCGTGCGCGTCTCGCCGCCCTTGTTCTTGCGCCCGTACGCGAACGTCACGTCTTCGGCGTCGGGCTGGCCCTCGTCGATGCGCAGCTCGACCGCGACGAGCATGTCCGGCGAGTAGAGATTTCGGAACACGGTGTCGAGCGCCTCGCGCGCCTCGGGGCCGTCGAAGCCGGTGAGGAACGGGAAGAGCCCGACGATCAGCAGGAATAGGGGGGTATTCCGACGCATGCCGCACCATGGGTCGCTCCCATCGCGCGGCCGGCTCGGCCTAGTACGAGGGGAAGCGTCCCGCCTTCAGGTTCTGGGTCGTGAAGAGCTGATCGGGAAACGGCGGGTCGAGCATGAGCTGGCCAAGCTCGTACACCTGTGTGCCGGATCCCGGCCGCTCCACGCTGCGGCGGGTGGGCAGGAATCGGCCCGAGTAGTCGCGCACGTCGCCCGGTGCGATCGTGACCCGTCGAACCAGCGTTTCGCGGAGCCACCAGACCGTCTCGAGCGACACACCCGTCTCCTGCGCCAGCGAGTACCGGACGCGATCGAAGCCCAGGTCTCCGGCGCGCGGCCGCGCCTCGATCACGCGGCAGGGCTGGTTCGCGACGACCTGATCCGGGAGGCGCGCGTACGCGTAGTCCGAGATCCGCGGCGGCTGGATCTCGGCGAGCGCGGGCAGACCCGGCACGAAGGGAAGCCGGTCGATCGGCGACGGGACCACGGCCGGCATCACGCGCGCGGCCTTGGCGCCGGCCTTCCAGAGCTTGGGCGTGCGGTAGTAGAGCAGCTCGAGCCGGCCCGCGTCGCCGTCGCGGAGCAGGAAGTTCAGCTCGTCGTAGGCGCGCGGAGAGACCAGGTGGACGAACGTCTCCGGGCGACCGTCCTGCCAGCGGCGCGCCAGCGCGAAGACGATCTCTCCGCCGGCCCACTCCGTCGACCAGGCCTCGATGGAGCTCGCGCCGAAGAGCTGGTCGAACCAGCCCCGGGCGAGCGCCTCCGCAGACGGCTCGGCGGGTTCCTCTGCGCCGACGGACGGCGCGGCCAGCGCGAGAGCCAGGGCGGTTGCGAGCGCGGCCGTCGACCTGTTCATGGCTTCCCCCTTCGTCTGGCGACCCCGGTCGCGACGCCGCAGAATGCCGCGAGTGACGCGCCCGATCTACCTCGACCACAACGCGACGACGCCCTGCGATCCGGCCGTCGTCCGGGCGATGCTGCCGTATTTCAGCGAGGACTTCGGCAACGCCGCCAGCCGCACCCACGCATTCGGCTTCCGCGCCGACGCTGCCGTCGAGCGCGCGCGGGCGCAGGTCGCGGCGCTGGTGGGGGCGGACCCGCGCGAGATCGTCTTCACGTCCGGCGCGACCGAGGCGAACAACCTGGCCTTGCTCGGCGCAGCGCGCGCGCAGCATCGGGCGAGCGGAGGCAAGCGCGATCACGTGGTGAGCTGCCGCACGGAGCACCGCGCGGTTCTGGATCCGTGTCTCGCGCTCGAGCGCGAGGGCTTCCGCGTGACGCTGCTCGGGGTCGACGCGGACGGCCTCGTCGATCCGGACGGTCTTCGCGCGGCGCTCGAGCCGCGCACCGCGCTGGTCTCGATCATGCACGCGAACAACGAGATCGGCGTGATCCAGCCGATCGCGCAGCTTTCGAGGATCGCGGCCGAGGCCGGCGTCGCGTTCCACTGCGACGCCGCGCAGTCGGCGGGCGCGCTCGAGGTCGACGTGACACGGCTCGGTGTGGAGTTCCTGTCGCTCTCGGCGCACAAGCTCTACGGCCCCAAGGGGATCGGTGCGCTGGTCGTGCGCAGGCGCTCGAGCCGGGCGCGGATCGAGCCGATCCTGCACGGCGGGGGACACGAACGCGGTCTGCGCAGCGGCACCCTGCCGGTGCCGCTCTGCGTCGGCTTCGGCGCGGCTGCGGAGCTCGCGGCTGGGGCGCGCGTCGCGGACTTCGCCCGGCACGAGCGCCTGCGCGCGCGGCTGCTGGCGCGGCTCGAATCGTCGCTACCGAACCTGGCGCTGAACGGCCATCCGAGCGCGCGCCTGCCGGGCAACCTGAACCTCTCGTTCCTCGGCGTCGAGGGCGAGGCGCTGCTCGCGGCGCTTCCGGAGCTCGCGCTCTCGGTCGGCTCGGCCTGCACCTCCGCGAAGCGCGAGCCGTCCCACGTGCTGCGCGCGCTCGGCGCGGGCGAGGCGCGCTCCCTCTCCGCGCTGCGCTTCGGCATCGGACGCGGCAACGACGAGGCGCAGATCGACGCCGCCGCGGAGCTCGTGATCGCGCAGGTCCGCCGCCTGCGCGCGCTCTCGCCGGCCTGGGACGATCTCCGGCGGGCCGACGGCCGGACGTGACGCAGTACAGCGCGGCCGTGCTCGAGCACTTCCGGAACCCGCGCGGCCCGGGCCGATTGCCTGCGGGAGCCCCGGGCACGGTCTCTGGCGAGGCGCGACACGACGACGGGGGACAGCGCGTGCGGCTCCACCTCTGCGTCGACGGCGCCGGGCGGATCACGCACGCACGCTTCCAGGCGTTCGGCTGTCCGATCGCGATTGCGGTCGCGAGCGCCGCGGTCGCGCGGATCGAAGGCGCGAGCGTCGAGGCCGCGCTCCGGGTCGGCGCCGACGAGATCGCGCACGAGCTCGAGCTGCTGCCGGAGCAGAGGCGGCTTGCCGAGCTTCCGCTCGCGGCGCTGCGCTGCGCGCTCGCGTATCTTCGCGCGCCGTGACGAGCCAACCACCGAAGAGCCAGAACGTCACCTGGAGCGAGAGCCACGTCTCGAAGGCGGAGCGCGAGGCGCTGCTCGGACACCGCGCGGTGACGCTCTGGTTCACCGGGCTCTCCGGCTCTGGCAAGTCGACGCTCGCGCGCGCGCTGGAGCAGGCGCTGATCCGCCGCCGCGTGCTCGCCTACGTGATCGACGGCGACAACGTCCGGCACGGCCTGAACGCGAATCTCGGCTTCTCGCCCGAGGATCGCAGCGAGAACATCCGCCGCGTCGGGGAAGTCGCGAAGCTCCTGAACGACGCCGGGGCGATCGTGCTCACGGCGTTCATCTCGCCCTACCGGCGCGATCGCGATCGCGTGCGAGAGCTGCTGCCCGCGGGGCAGTTCCTCGAGATCTTCGTCGACTGTCCGCTGGAGGTCTGCGAGCGCCGGGACGTGAAGGGGCTGTACCGGAAGGCGCGCGCGGGCGAGATCCCGGAGTTCACGGGCGTGTCGGCTCCGTACGAGCCGCCGCTCGATGCCGAGCTCCGGCTCGACACCGCCGAGCTCGCGCTCGATGCGTGCGTCGAGCGGCTGGCCGCGCTCCTCGAGCAGCTCGGGGTGATCCCCGCACGCGGCTGAGATCCTCCGGGCAAGCCCGACTCGCCCTGCGCCGATACGGGGTGCAGAGACCCTGCGAAGGTCTGATTGCCGCTCCGCAGGGCCGCTGCTAGTCTGGCGAGATTGCGAGGTTTTTCGGTGACGCGAGCGACGAAGGCGGCAACCCTGCGCGCGGCACTCGGCGCGGCGCTCGTGCTCGTCGCTACCGGCTGCGCGAGCCTCGAGCGATTCTCCGAGCGGCTTCGTGGCGGGGACGACTCCGGAGCCGGCCCGTCCTTCCGCGTGGCTCCCGTCTCGCCCGAAGCCGAGGCCGGAGCCGCCTTCATGCGCGGCCGCGCGCTCGAGCTCGACGGCCGGCTGCTCGAAGCCGCCGAGGCGTACGAGCACGCCGCTCGGCTCGACCCGAACTCGCCCGAGCTGCAGCGTGCGCTCGCGCAGGTCTGGGTCTCCGCGGGCGAACCGGAGCGCGCGCTCGGCTACGCGGAGCGGGCGCTCGCGCTGGAGCCGGACGACCACGAGCTGCGCGCGGGGCTGGCGACGCTGCACGTGCGCATGCGCCAGTACGACCGCGCGGTCGAGCTGCTCGAGCCGCTCTTCGAGAAGGGCGGGCTCGATGACGAAGGCTCGTTCACGCTCTTCACGCTCTACCTGAATCTCGACCGCATCGACGGAGCCAGGCGCGTCGCCGAGAAGCTGATCGCGACCTCGCCCGAAGACGTCCGCGGTCATCTCGCGCTCGGCGCGGTGCAGGAGCGCGAGGGCCGACCGGAGCTCGCGGAGAAGACCTACCGCGCGGGTCTCGTGGTCGATCCGGAGCAGCCGGCGCTCTTCGAGGCGCTCGCCCGGCTGCGCAGCGCGCAGAAGGACGCGAAGGGCGAGCTCGCCGTGCTGAAGGAGCGGCTCGCGGTCATGCCCGGAGATCCGGGCGCGCTGATGCGCATCGCACAGATCCAGGAGGACGCCGGCGAACGCGAAGCCGCGACGCAAACCCTCGAGACGCTGGTATCGGAGCACCCGGAGCTCGCCGGTCCGCAGTTCCGCCTCGGGCTCTTCTACTACGAGGCCGGCCGCTACGACGACGCGATCGCGCGGTTCCAGGCCGTGGCTCGAAGCGGCGGCGAGGGCGGCGCCCCGGAGAGCTACGAGAACGAGGTGCGCTACTTCGTCGGGCTGGTGCACGTCGAGGCCGGGCGCAGCGACGAGGCGCTCGCCGAGCTCGAGCAGGTGCCGCAGAGCTCGCCGCGCTTCGTCGACGCCCGCACGGCGATGGCGCGAATCTGGGAGCGCCGCAAGGACTGGCCGCGCGCCCAGGCGGAGCTCAGGCGCGCGATCGCGGCGTCGCCGGACAATCTCACGCTGCAGGTGTATCTCGCAGGCGTGACCCAGCGCAGCGGCGACCTCGCCGGCGCGGTTGCCATCATGGAGACGCTGATTCAGGCGAATCCGGACAAGCCCGACCTGTACTACGACCTCGGTGTGATCCACGGCGAGGCCGGCGACCGCGACCGATCGCTCGAGCTGATGCACGAGGTGCTCGAGATCGACCCCGACAACGCCAGCGCGCTGAACTACATCGGCTACACCTGGGCGGAGCAGGGCGAGAGGCTCGACGAGGCCGAGCAGATGATCCGGCGCGCGATCGCGCTCAAGCCCGGGGATGGCTACATCACGGACAGCCTCGGCTGGCTCTTCTACCAGCGCGGGCTGAAGCAGCTCGCGGCCGGGGAGAGCGATGCGGCCCGAAGCTCCTTCAACGCCGCGCGCACGCAGCTCGAGCACGCGCTGGAGCTGCTCGACAAGGGCGACCCGGTGATCACCTGGCACCTCGGCGACGCCTACCGGTCGCTCGCGCGACTCGAAGACGCGCTGGTCACCTACGAGCGCGCGCTCGCGCTCGAGCCGGAGGCCGACGACGCGGCGCGGATCCAGCGCGAGATCGAGACCCTGCGACTCGAGCTCCGCGGCGCCAAGCGCGAGTGACGCCGCTCGGATCCGCGCTTCGCGCCTCGGGGGCGCTCGCCCTCCTGCTGCTCTCGGCGTGCGTGTCCGCGCGGGGCGTGCCCGCGTTCCGGACCGTCGTCGGCGAGGACGCCGCCATCCGCGCGCGCGTGGAGCGCGCGATCGGCGAAGCCGAGGCGCGCCGCACGCTTCGCGCCGTGGGCAAGCTCAGCGTCACCGGACCGCGCGGGTCGGGCGACGTGAGGCAGGTGATCCTGGTGGAGCGGCCGGCGCGGCTCCGGCTCGAGAGCCTGAACGTGCTCGGCCAGGCGGCGACGCTTCTGGTCACCGACGGCGAGCGCTACGCGTTCTACGACGGCCGGTCGCTCGACGACGGCGAGGTCTCGTCCGAGGTGCTGCGCGAGCGGCTCGGGCTCGACTTCGCGCCCGACGAGGCTGCCGGGGCGTTGCTCGCCACGCCCAGGCCCGTAGCCTGGCCCGCGCTGGCGATCCGCGCGCGGGAAGCCGAGCGCGAGGTCTCGTTCGCCGACCAGAGCCTGCGCTTCTCGGGCGACGGGGAGCTCGCGGGGATCGAATCGCTCGATGGCTCGGGGGCGGTGCGCTGGACCGCGCAGTACGAGGCGTGGCGGGACGTGCCGGGCGGCCGCTATCCGTTCCGCGTGGTGCTGTCGTTTCCGGAGACCGGACTTCGCGCCGAGCTCGCGCTCGAGTCGGTCGAGCTGAATCCGCGCCTCGAGACGAGCCTGTTCCGGGTCGAGCGCGAGGCGACCCCGTGAGCGAGCCCGTGCTCGCGCTGCGCGGCCTGCGCACCAGCTTCGAGACGCCGCGCGGGAAGCTTCCGGCGGTCGACCGGATCGACCTCGAGCTCTTCGCCGGCGAGACGCTCGGCGTCGTGGGCGAGTCCGGCTGCGGGAAGTCGGTCACGGCGCTCTCGATCCTGCGGCTGCTGCCCCAGCCGCCGGCTTCGATCGAGGCCGGAGAGATCGTCTTCGAGGGTCGCGACCTGCTCCGGCTTGGCGACGAGGAGATGCGCCACATCCGCGGCAACCGGATCGCGATGATCTTCCAGGAGCCGATGACCTGCCTGAATCCGGTGTTCCGGATCGGCGACCAGATCGGAGAGGCGCTCACCGTACACCGAACGGTTTCGCGCACCGAGCGCGACGCGCGCGTGATCGAGCTCCTCGAGCTCGTCGGCATTCCCGAGTCGCGAAAGCGCGCACGCGACTACCCGCATCAGCTCTCCGGCGGGATGCGCCAGCGCGTGATGATCGCGATGGCGCTGGCGAACGATCCGGCGGTGCTGATCGCGGACGAGCCGACCACCGCTCTCGACGTCACGATCCAGGCGCAGATCCTCGAGCTGCTGGAGCGGCTGAAGAGCCGCTTCGCGATGGCGGTCCTGCTGATCACGCACGATCTGGGCATCGTGGCCGAGAGCGCGGAACGGCTGGCGGTTCTGTACGCGGGAAGGGTGGTCGAGACCGGCTCGGTGCTGGAGATCTTCGCGGCGCCGCGGCACCCCTACACGGCCGGTCTGCTCGAGGCGCTGCCTTCGGCCCGCACCCGCCCGGGCGAGCGGCTGCACGTGATCGAGGGTCGCGTCCCCGATCTGGTCTCGCGCCCGGCGGGCTGCAGCTTCCGCGAGCGCTGCACGCGGGCGACCGAAGTCTGCGCGGTGCGCGATCCCGAGCTCGGGCCGGGCTCGTCCGGGCATCGGGTGGCATGTCACAATCCGGTGTCGGGCGCCGGGGCTCGGACGTGACGCAGCCGCTGCTGCGGATCCGCGGGCTGCGCAAGAGCTTCCCGGTCGGGGGCGGAAGCTTCGGACGCCGCGCCCGCCTGACGGCCGTCGACGACGTCGATCTCGACGTGGAGGCCGGCGAGACCGTCGGGCTGGTCGGCGAATCGGGCTGCGGCAAGTCGACGCTCGCGCGCCTCGCGCTGCGCCTGATCGAGCCCGACTCGGGCGAGATCCGCTTCGAGGACTGCGATCTGCGCGCGCTGGGTCGCAGCGAGCTGCGCGGCATGCGCCGGCGCATGCAGATTGTCTTCCAGGATCCGTTCGCATCGCTGAACCCGCGCATGACGGTGGGCGAGGCGATCGCGGAGGGCCTTCGCGTGCACGGGCTCGCGCGCGGCGCAGAGCGCGAGCGCCGGGTCTCCGAGCTGCTCGAGATCGTCGGCCTCGCGCCCGAGCACTCCGCACGCTACCCGCACGAGTTCAGCGGCGGCCAGCGGCAGCGGATCGGGATCGCGCGCGCGCTGGCGCTCGAGCCGCGTCTGGTCGTGGCCGACGAGCCGGTCTCGTCGCTCGACGTCTCGATCCAGGCGCAGATCCTGAATCTGCTCCTCGATCTGCAGCGGCGCTTCGGGCTGGCGTACCTGTTCATTTCGCACGACCTGCGCGTCGTGCGCCATCTGTCCCGGCGGGTCGCGGTGATGTACCTGGGCCGGATCGTCGAGTACGGCCCAGCCGATTCGCTCTACGGTCGGCCACAGCACCCCTACACCGAGGCGCTGCTCTCGGCCGTGCCGACGCCCGATCCGACCCGGGTGCAGCGACGGATCGTGCTGTCGGGCGACGTGCCGAGCCCGATCGCGCCCCCTTCGGGCTGCGCGTTCCACCCTCGCTGTCCGAAGGCGATCCTGCGCTGCGCCGCGGAGCGGCCGGAGCTCCGCGAGGTGGCGGACCGGCACGTCACGGCCTGTCACCTGGCACCGTTCTGATCCCACGCCAAACCGAACCGGAGGAGAACCACAAGATGCGCGTCGAATACACCTTCGACCTGGACAAGGTCGACATTCCGTACTTCTCGGTGGAGGCCATGGAGGGCCCCGAGAAGATGTTCCGGCTGGTCACGCTCGTGATGAACGTGCTCTTCGTCCGTCCGCGCGTGGACGTGATCTTCCACAGTCCCAACAAGGACGACCTGCCCAAGAAGATCGCGGCGTTCGAGTCGATCGTGAAGAGCGCGCCGAGCACGCCGCCGCTCGAATTCCGCGAG
This sequence comes from Deltaproteobacteria bacterium, assembly GCA_016875225.1. Lineage (NCBI taxonomy): Bacteria > Pseudomonadati > Myxococcota > Myxococcia > Deltaproteobacteria bacterium. The sequence continues at coordinate 97,169 of VGRW01000001.1, read as the reverse complement.
GGCTCGAGCGGATCGCTCGCGAGCTCCTATTACCGCTGGGTCAGCATCCTCGCCAATGGTGGGAGCGGCGCAGGCTCTCCGCGATGACGTCGCGGCGCAGGCGCGAGGGATCGTCGGCGTAGCTGCTCTCCGCGAGGTAGCGCGCGAGCGCCGCCTCGCGCAGGGCGGCGGGAACCTGGTTCGGAAGCGCGGCGTTGAGCTGTGCGAGATTCTTCACTCGCCTGCGCCTCGAGACGCGTCGACCGAAGCGCACGCGCCCGTAGTCGAGCAGCCGGGCCTCGCGACCCGGCGACCAGACGACGTTGTTCGCCTTCAGGTCGGCGTGGTAGATGCCGCGCCGGTGCAGGGTAGCCAGAAGCGAGCCGAGCCGCGCGGCGAGCTCGTCGCGGACCGCGCCGCTCGCGCCCGCGAGCTCGCGGTCCACCCAGGCGTCGAGCGTCGGGCCCGCGTCCTCCATCACGAGCCAGCGCCCGACCCAGGCGAGCGGGGTTCCGGTCGACAGACCGCGCGCTTCGAGGCCGTTTCCAGCGAGCCACGCTGCACGCGCGTCGCGCGCGCGCGCGTGCAGCTTCACGACGCGCGCGTCCGCGCGGAAGAGCCGCGTCTTGGCCGCGTCCTTGAACGGTGTCTGGCGGTCGAGCGAGGCGAGCAGACGCGTGAGTCGCGCCTCGTCGGAATCGCGGCGGCGAAATCCCTTCAGCCCCTCGAGCTCGAAGGCGGTGAAGCCGCCGCTCTCCGCGAGACAGCGGCGGCTGCGACTTCGCCAGTGCGTCTGCGCGCGGCGGTCGCGCCAGAGGCGGACCCGTGCGAGCTCGGCCGGCAGCGGCTCGCCGAGCGAGTAGGCCAGGTAGCCCAGCTCCCAGCGGCGCAGGAATCCGGGAACCCAGGGCAGGAAGCGCGCGCGCTGCAGGTCGAGGAAGACGATCCGGCCCCGATCGACGAGCAGGTTTCCCAGGTGCAGATCGCCGTGGAGCAGACCGCGCCGGTGCGCGTCGGCGCTGGCCGAGAGGATCGCGGGCAGGTCGGAGCGCGTGGCGGGCCGAGCGTCCGAGAGAAAGCCCGTCGCGTTCCAGTCCGCGCCCGAGCCGCGAAGCTCCGGAACCGGGACTCCGAGCGCGCGGGCTCGCGCCAGCGCGCGCGCCTCGCGCGCGGCGTTCGCCGGCCGCTCCAGGAAGATCTTGAGCAACGTGTCGCCCGCGCGCGCGACGATTCGTGCGGAGTTCCGCTTCAGGATCTCGACACCCGGAAGTGTCGCCCCGGCCCGGAGCGCGGCGGCGATTTCGGCGGGCTCGCTCATGCGCGCGCGCGAAGCCTCTGCCACAGCGCCAGCACGGCGTCGGCGTGCGCGCCCCAGCCGAAGCGCTCGGCGGTGGTTCGGGCCGCGTCGCCCAGCTCGCGCAGCCGGCGGGGATCGTCGAGCGCGCGAAACGCACGTGAAAAGTCCCCGTCGCAGACGAAGCCGTTCGCGCCGTCCACGAGCAGCTCCGCGGCGCCGTTGCTCGGCGTGGTCGCGACCGCCAGGCCCGCGGCCATCGCCTCGAGACACGCGTTCGCGAACGGGTCGTAGCGCGTCGGCAGGACCAGCAGATCCGCGGCCGCGTAGAGCGCCTCGACGTCGCCGCGCACGCCCAGAAAGCGAAGCCGCGAGCCGACGCCTAGCGCCTCGGCCTGGCGCTGGAACGGGCCCGGATCCCCGGCACCCGCGACCAGGAGCTCCGCCTTCACGCCCGAAGCGGCCAGGCCCGCGATCGCGCGGTCCAAGCCCTTGCGCGCGAAGCCGCTGCCGACGAAGAGTGCGAGCGCGCCGTCGACGCGCAGCTCGGCGCGGAGGCGCGCTCCGAGCGATTCGCGCTCGCGCGGGTGGAAGCGCTCGAGATCCACGCCGTTGTAGATCACCGCCAGACGCTCCGCGGGCACGGCGTGGCGCCGCTCCAGATCCGCCGCGACGAGCCGCGAGTTGCACAGGATCGTCTGGCGCGGATCCCGGAAGATCCTCGCTTCGATCGCGAGCAGCGTCCGGTGCCGCGGCGAGAGCCTCGCGCGCAGACCGGCGCTGCCGTGGACGCTCTCCAGGTACGCGGCGTGACTGCCTCCGCCAGCGCGGTACACGTCCTGGTGCAGCGTGCGCGAGAAGGCCTGCACCAGCTCGAAGCGGCCGCCGCTGCTCGCGCGCGCGGCGCGGCGCGAGAACTCGAGCACGCGAAGCGGCTGCCAGAACGCCGGGCCGCCGAGCGGTAGCACTCGAACGCCGGGCGGCGCCTCCCGGGACGCGACGCGACACAGCACGGTGATGTCCGCGCCGCGGCGGCCGAGCTCGCGCGCGAGCTGCCAGGCGACGCCTTCGACGCCACCCGGGCCGGGCCGGAAGCTCTCGATCGTGATCGCGGCGCGCATGTCCGGAGAGTAGCCTGGCGGCCCCGCTCGATCCCCGGTACCTGATCGTCCATGCCGGGGGGGCGCAGCAGGGCAGGGAGACTGGCCGTCTTCGCGCTGCTCGTCGCGGGCCCGTTCGGCTGCGGCGTCGGGAGCGAGGCGCCCGAGCGCGGCGAGCTGCGCATCAATCTCGAGACCGAGCCTCCCTCGCTCGACTGGAGCCTGGCCACGGACGGGGTCTCGATCATCGCGATCGGGCAGCTGATGCGCGGCCTCACGCGCCTGGATCGCGAGCTTCGCGCCGAGCCCGACCTGGCCGAGAGCTGGTCGGTCTCGCCCGACGGACGCACCTACCGCTTCGCGCTCCGCCCGGGCGTGGTCTGGAGCGACGGCGTTCCGCTTCGCGCGCAGCACTTCGTCGACAGCTGGCTGCGGCTGCTGGCGCCGGCGACCGCGGCCGAGTACGCGTACTTCCTGTTCCCGCTGAAGAACGCCCGCGCGTACAACGCGGGGACGATCGACGATCCGGCACAGGTGGGGGTGCGGGCGCTCGGCGATGCGACGCTCGAGGTCGAGCTCGAGGCGCCGATCGTCTACTTCCCCGCGCTGTTGAACTTCATGGTGACCTTTCCGCAGCGGCGCGACCTGATCGAGCGCTACGGCGAGCACTGGACCGAGCCGCCGAACCTGGTCTCGCTCGGGCCGTTCGTGCTCGACGAGTGGCGCCACGAGTACCGGCTCGTGCTGCGCGCGAACGAGCGCTACTGGGAGGGACGCCCGCCGCTCGATCGGATCGTCGCCTACATGATCGAGGAGGACAGCACGGCGCTGGTGCTCTGGGAGCAGGGCCTGATCGATCTGGTGAAGCTTCCGCCGCTCGAGATCCGCCGCTACGAGAATCGTCCGGAGTATCTGCGCCAGCCGCTGCTGCGCGGCTACTACTACGGCTTCGACGTGCGCACGCCGCCGTTCGACGACGCTCGCGTCCGACGCGCGTTCGCGCTCGCGATCGACCGCGCGGATTTCCCCGCGCTGCTGCGCGGCGGCGAGCAGCCCTGGCCGTCGTGGATCCCGCCGGCCATGCCGCACGCGAACCCGGCGATCGGCCTCGGCTTCGAGCCCGAGCGCGCCCGCAGTCTGCTTCGCGAGGCGGGCGTCGACCCCGCGGCGCTCGCGCCGGTTCGCATCGTCTTCAACAGCGACCAGACGCACAAGCTCGTCGCGGAGCGGGTCCAGGCGCTCTGGCGCGAGCACCTCGGCGTGCGCGTCGAGCTCGAGAACCGCGAGTGGAAGGTGTTCCTGAAAGAGCTCTCGACCGCCCCGCCGCCGGTCTTCCGGCTGGGCTGGGGCGCGGATTTCCCCGACCCCGACAACTTCATGAATCTGTTCACCTCGTACAGCGAGAACAACCACACCGGATGGGCGAATCCCCGCTACGACGAGCTGGTCGAGCGCGCTGCGCGCGCGACCGATCCTGCGGCTCGGCAGGAGCTCTACGACCGGGCGCAGGTGATCCTCTGCGAGCGGGACGTGCCGATCGTCCCGCTCTTCGTGACCGCGTCGAACCACGCGGTGGCGCGGCGCGTGCGCGGCTTCGTGCCCAGCGCCATGGACCTGTACTTCTTCGACCGGGTTCGGGCCGAGTGATCGGCTTCGTCGCGCGCAGACTGATCGCGGGCGCAGGCGTGCTCTGGGTGGTCGCCACGCTCACGTTCGCGCTGCTTCGCTTCCTGCCGGGCGGCCCGTTCGACAAGGAGAAGACGCTTCCGCCGGAGATCCTGCGCAATCTCGAGCGCCGCTACGCGCTCGACGGCACGGTCGCGGAGCAGTACTTCGACTATCTGGGACGGGTCCTGAAGGGAGATCTCGGCCCGTCGTACAAGTACCCGGGCCGCGACGTGCGCGAGATCCTCTTCGACGCGCTGCCGGTTTCGGTCGAGCTCGGGCTGCTCGCGCTCGCGATCGCGATCGCGGGCGGAATCGCGCTCGGGCTCGCGGCGGGCACGCGCCGAGGCACGGCGCTCGACCGCTCGGTCGCGTGGCTCTCGCTGGTCGGTGTCTCGGCGCCGAGCTTCGTGATCGGAGCCGGACTGATTCTCGTCGTCGGGCTCTGGCTCGACTGGCTGCCGGCCGGCCTTTGGGAAGGGCCGCGACACGCGATCCTTCCCGCGCTCACGCTCGCGGCGCTGCCGCTCGCCTACGTCACGCAGCTCACCCGCGCTCAGGTCGTCGCCGTGATGGGCCAGGACTTCGTGCGCACGGCGCGCGCCAAGGGTGTTCCGGAGTCGCGACTGAGGCGCCTTCACGTGCTCCGCAACGCGCTGCTCGCGGTGTCGACGTACTTCGGCCCGCTGCTCGCGACCCTGCTCACCGGCTCGTTCGTGGTCGAGAAGATCTACGCGATCCCGGGAATGGGCCGCTTCTTCGTCACCGCCGTGACCAACCGCGACTACCCGCTCGTGCTCGGCGTGACCCTGGTCTACGCGGTGCTGGTGGTGCTCGCGAATCTCGCGGTGGACCTGCTCTACGCCTGGCTCGATCCGCGAATCCGCGTCTCCGGGGACGATGGATGAGCGGCGCGCGAATGACGGGTCTTCTCGGCGCGCTGCTGATCGCCGCGCTCGTCGCGCTCTCGCTCGCCGGCGATCGGGTCGCGGGCGTCCGCTTCGACGCGCAGGATGCGGAGCATGCGCTCGAGCCGCCATCGCGCGCGCACTGGCTGGGCACCGATGCGCTCGGCCGCGATCTGCTCGCCCGCGTGAGTGAGGGCGCGCGCGTCTCGCTCCTGGTCGCGATCGGAGCGACGACGCTCGCGCTGCTGATCGGCCTCGGCTACGGCCTGCTCGCCGGCTGGGTCGGGGGGCGCGTCGACGGGTGGCTCATGCGAATCGTCGACGTCGTGTACGCGCTCCCCGACGTGCTCGTGATCGTGCTCCTGATCGAGGTGCTGCAGGGAACGCTCGCGGCGGTTCCCGACATCGCGCGTCGGGTCGCGGCGCTGGTCGTGGCGCTCGGCTTCGTGGGCTGGGTCGGGATCGCCCGGCTGGTGCGCGCGCTGGTTCTGCAGGCTCGCGAGGAGCTCTGGGTAGAGGCCGCGCGCGCGCTCGGGCTGAGAGACCGCAGGATCCTGCTGCGCCACGTGCTGCCCAACGTCGCGGGTCCGATCCTGGTCGCGGCCGCGTTCCAGATCCCGGCGGCGATCCTGGCGGAATCGACGCTCTCGTTCATCGGGCTCGGCATCCAGCCGCCGTTCTCGAGCTGGGGGACGCTGGCGAGCGACGGATTCGAAGCAATGCGCTCCTACCCGCATCTGATTCTGTTTCCCTGTCTCGCGATCCTGCTCGCGCTCGTCGGCTTTCATCTTCTCGGCGAGGCGATGCGCGCGGCGCTCGACCCGCGCAGCCGCAGTTAGCGGGCGAAAGCGATGCTTGCCCAACCGATCTCGCGGGTTAAACTCGGGCCACTTGCCGCAGCCAGAAGGGAGCAGAGCACTTGATCAAGGCGGACGCACTGACCAAGCGCTACGGAGGACTCACCGCGATCCGCGGTGTCTCGTTCGAGATCGCCAAGTCCGAGGTCGTCGGGTTTCTGGGCCCCAACGGCGCTGGAAAGACGACCACGATGCGAATCCTGACCGGCTACCTGCCGCCGAGCGAGGGCCGAGCCGTCGTCGGCGGCTTCGACCTCGCGGTCGAGCCGAATTCCGCGAAGCGCGTGACGGGCTACCTGCCCGAATCGCCGCCGCTCTACCCGGAGATGCGAGTTCGCGACTACGTGCGCTACGTCGCCACGCTCCACGACGTGCCGCGCGCGGAGCGCGCGGAGAAGGTCGAGCGCGCGCTCGGATCCTGCGGTCTGGATTCGGTCGCGGATCGGGTGATCCGCACGCTCTCGAAGGGTTACCGTCAGCGCGTCGGACTGGCTCAGGCCATCGTGCACGAGCCGGCGGTGCTGATCCTGGACGAGCCGACCTCCGGCCTCGATCCGATCCAGATCGTGGAGATCCGTGAGCTGATCCGCCGGCTCTCCGCCGAGGAGGGGCGCACGGTGATCCTGTCGACGCACATCCTGGCGGAGGTCGAGGCGATCTGTCAGCGCGTGCTCCTGATCGCCTACGGCCAGCTTCGCGTGGACGCGCGGCTCGACGCGCTTCGCGAGCAGGGATCGCTCGAGCAGGTCTTCATGCGCGAGGTCGAAGCGGCCGCGAGCCGCGACGCCAGGGCGGCCGCGGAAGCCTCGGCCGCCGCCGTCGCCGCGATCGCGGAGGGGCAGCCGTGAGTCACGTTCTGGCCATCGCCGGCCGCGAGCTGCGCTCGATCTTCGCGACGCCCGTCGCCTACGTGCTGATCGCGGTCTACATGCTCTTCGCGGGCTTCGTCTTCTTCGCGAGCCTCGGCATGTTCCTGGTGCAGCTCGAGCAGATCCAGGCGCTCGGCATGACGAACCTGCTCGAGCAGTGGAATCTGCAGGCGATCGTGGTCGCGCAGTCGTTCTCGACCTTCGCGATCTTCCTGGCCTTCGTGGTGCCGCTGCTCGCGATGCGCGCGTTCGCGGAGGAGCGCGCGACGGGCTCGATCGAGCTTCTGCTCACGAGCCCGGTCACGAGCACGCAAATCGTGCTCGGAAAGTTCCTCGCGATCGCCGCGTTGCTCGCGCTGGTCACCGCGCTCACGGCGCTCTACCCGCTGCTGCTCTTCGCCTATGGCGATCCGGAGCTCTGGCAGACGCTCGCGGGGCTGCAGACGCTGCTCCTGTACTCGCTGTCGCTCGCGGCGCTGTGCTGCTTCATCTCCGCGCTCACGCGCAGCCAGATCGTGGCGGGACTGGTCGGCGTCGCGGCCGCGCTGGTGCTGCTGCTGATCCCGTTCGCGGCCGAGAGCTCGCAGAGCGAGACGATGAAGGCGGTGCTGCGCTGGCTCGGCACGAGCACGCACTACGAGGCGGGACTCGCCGGTGACGTGCGCTCCGAGGATCTGGCGTATTTCGGACTCACCATCCTCGCGTCGCTCGCGCTGGCCCGCGCCGCGGTCGACTCGCTGCGCTGGAGGTAGGACCGCGATGGACACGCTGCTCGCGATCCTCGGCACGATTCTCACCGTCTTCGGTCTCTTCGGTCTCTTCGCCGCCGCATCGCCGCCGATCGTCGGCTTCCACCTCGTGCTCGGGCTCGGGCTCCTGCTCACAGCCGCCGTGCGCGGCGCAGGACGGGTCACGGAGCTCTTCGGCTCCTCGACCGCGCGCGGCGGCGCGAACGTGCTGGTGCAGACGGTCCTCCTGCTCGTGATCACCGGCGTGCTCGCCTGGCTGTCGATGCGCCACCCGGTGCACTGGGACTGGACCGAGGCGCAGACGCACTCGCTCGCCCAGGGCACGCTCGACGTGCTGGCGGCGATCCCCGAGGACGGACAGGTCGAGGTCTACGCGTTCTACACGCGCGGTGGCGAGGGGCCGGCGCGTCAGGCGCTGGAGAAGTACGCCTACGCGAGCCCGCGGGTGAAGGTCCGCTATTTCGATCCGAACGAGCGCCCGGATCTCGCGCACAAGTTCGAGATCGCGAGCCGCGAGGGCGTGGTCGTCGTCTGCAACGGGCCCTGCGAGTCCGCCCGAGGAACGGTGAAGGCCGTCGACGTGAGCGAGCAGTCTCTCACCCGCGCCGTGCGCCAGGCGCTCTCGACCCAGAAGAAGATCTACTTCCTGAAAGGGCACGGCGAGGCCGCGCCGAGCGACGACAAGGGCCCGGGCGCCTCGGCCGTGCGCGGCGGGCTCGAGGACGAGAACGTCAGCGTGGCGGAGCTCCTGCTCGCCAGCGAGGACGCGGTGCCCGCCGACGCCGATGCCGTGATCGTGGCCGGCCCCGACCACGCGCTCGCCGACCGCGAGCTCGAGCTGCTCGACCAGTACCTGCAGCGCGGCGGATCGCTTCTCGTGGCGGCCGATCCGACCATGAACACCAACCTCGAGGCGCAGCTCGCGAAGTGGGGCGTCGAGCTCGGCGCCGAGATCGTGGTCGAGCAGCAGGTGCAGCTCTTCGCAGGTCCACAGCTCGGTGTACAGCCGGTGGTGCAGACCTACGGGGCCCACCCGATCACCGAGAAGCTCGCCGGAAATCCGACCGTGTTCCGGCTCGCGCGGCCCGTGCGCAAGGTCGAGGGCTCGGATGCGGCGCTCGTGGAGCTCGCGACGACGAGTTCGGAGAGCTGGGGCGAGAGCGACACCGCGGGCCTGCTGGCGTCGCAGCCGGTCGGCCTCGATCCGGCGAAGGACCGGCCCGGACCGCTGGCGGTCGCGGTCGCCCGCGAGTGGAGCCCGCCTGCGGGAAAGACACGCGGCGGGCGGCTGGTCGTCGTCGGGGATTCCGACTTCATGCGCAATCGCTACGTCACGCAGTTCTACAACGGCGACTTCTTCCTGAACGCCGCGAGCTGGCTCACCGGGTCCGAGGAGTTCGCGACCATCGACCGCAAGCGACCGCGCGTGGCTTCGGTGAACATGACGCTCGAGCAGTTCGCCGACTTCCGCTTCCTGGCGCTCTTCGCGCTGCCCGAGGCGATCCTGCTGCTCGGAGTCGTGAGCTGGTGGCGCCGGCGGACCTGACGTGAGCCTGCGTGGGACGCTCGCCCTGCTCGTCGCCCTGCTCGCGCTCGGCGGCTACGTTTGGTTCTTCGAGATCCGCGGCGCCGAGCGCAAGGCCGAGGCCGAAGCGGCCGCGAAGCTGATCTTCCACGTCGATCCCGCGACCGTGACGTCGCTCGAGCTCGAGACTTCGGACGGATCGAAGGCGCAGCTCGTGCGCGGCGCCGCGGACTCCGCGAGCCCGGGCTGGCGCCTCTCGGCGCCGATCTCCTATCCGGCCGACGCCGACGCGGTGGAGCGCGCGCTGCGCGCGCTCGAGAAGCTCTCGTCGACCGCGACGATCGACGAACGCCCCGCGGATCTCGAGCCGTTCGGTCTGGGCGCGAGCCGGAAGCGCGTGGCGGCTCGGGCTGGCGAAGCCGAGCCGAGGGAGCTGTTCCTGGGCGCGAACACGCCGGTCGGTGGCGGGCGCTACGTCGAGCTCGCAGACGACGGCAAGCGTCTCTTCGTGGTGTCGACGGGATCTCTCGGCGGGCTCACACCCTCGCTCGTCGAGCTGCGCGACAAGCGGCTCCTGCGCGTCGCGACGAGCCAGGTGCAGGAGCTCGAAGTGCTCTCCGGCCAGACGCGGATCGTGCGCGCGAAGCGAACCGAGGCCGGCTGGGAGCTGCTCGAGCCCGAGAGCGCGCCGGCCGACGCCGAGAAGATCGAGCGCCTGCTCGACGATCTCGCGCTCGCGCGCGCGAGCGGCTTCGAGGACGCGCCGCGCGCGCGCGCCGAGTACGGACTCGAGCGCCCCGAGGTCGAGCTGGTCGCGCGCGCGGGTGACGCGGAGGAGCGGCTCCGGCTCGCGAGCCGTGACGGCGGCCACTGGCTCGAGCGCGCCGGCGATCCGGTGATCCTCGCGGTGAACGAGCGCGTGAGCTCGGCCATCCCGCGAGCATTCTTCGCCTACCGCCAGAAGCGCGTGCTGACGCTCGACGTGGAGCAGGTGCACGCGCTCGAGATCGAGTTTCCGCGCGAGGCGCAGACGAAGCGGCTGGTTCGCGAGGGCGAGGTCTGGAGGCTCGAGCCGAAGGGGCCCGAGCCAAAGCCGCTCGAGGTCGAAGATCTGCTCTACGCGCTGGCCGCGCTCGACGCGACCGCGCTCGAGAACGCGAGCGCCGAGCGCAAGGCGATCGGTCTCGATCCGGCGCTCGCGGTGATCCGGGCTCGGGACGCGAGCGGCGGGCTGCTCGGCGAGCTCTCGCTCGGCGATCCGCACCCGGAGCTCGGTCTGTCCGCGCTCTCGTCTCAGGGTCCGCTGGTCTGGCGGGTGAGCAACGATCTCGGGCGCGAGGTTCCGCTCTCGCCCGAGGCGTTCGCGAATCTGCTGCTGCAGTCGGCGCCCGAAGCTGCGCCGAGCCAGGCACAGCCCGTCGAGCCTGGCGCGCCCGCTAGCCCCTGAGCACCTCGAGCATCGCCTCGTGCACGGCGCCGTTGCTCGCGACGACGCGCGCGCCCGATGCGGGCGCAGACGCGCCGTCGATGTCGCTGGTGCGCCCGCCTGCCTCTTCGACCAGGAGCAGTCCGGCGGCGACGTCCCAGGGCGAGAGGTTCAGCTCCCAGTAGCCCTCGAAGCGCCCGCACGCGACGTAGGCGAGGTCGAGCGCCGCGGAGCCCGCGCGGCGGATCGCCTGCGCGCGCGTCATGAAGCGCCCGAAGTAGTCGAGGTTCGGCGTGCGCCGGGTGTGCACGTCGTACGCGAAGCCGGTCGCGAGCAGCGCGCGCCGCAGCTCCGCGATCTTCGAGACCCGGATCGGCGCGGCGTTCAGGCTCGCGCCACGGCCGCGCTGCGCGGTGAAGGTCTCGTCGCGCATCGGGTCGTGCACCACCGCGATCTCGCGCCGGCCATCGACTTCGATTCCGATCGAGATCGAGAAGTGCGGAAAGGCGTGCGCGTAGTTCGTGGTTCCGTCGAGCGGGTCGACGATCCAGCGCACGCCGCTCGAGCCGGCGTGCGCAGTGTTCTCCTCGGTGAGCAGGCCGTCGTTCGACCGCGACGCGAGGATGCGCCCGCGGAGCAGCGCATCGAGCGCGTGGTCGACGTCGGTGACCAGGTCGATCTCGCTCGACTTCGTGGCGATCGTGCGGGGCTCGTGGAAGCGATCGCGCGCGATCCTGCCGGCCTCGCGCGCGATCGAGGTCGCAAGCGTGAGCAGCTCGCTCACGCGGCGTCCTCGATGCGGAAGCGCGTGCGTGCGCGCTCGTCGGTGGCGGCCGCGATCTCGGCCCGGCTCCTGCCGTGAAGCTCGGCCAGGCAGTCCACCACGTGACCGACCCAGGCCGGCTCGTTGCGCTTGCCGCGGTGCGGAACCGGCGCGAGCAGCGGGGCGTCGGTCTCGACGAGCAGGCGCGAGAGGGGAAGGGACTTCGCGACGTCGCGCAGCTCGTTCGAGTTCTTGAAGGTGAGGATTCCGGAGAACGAGATGTCGAAATCCCGCGCGAGACACTCGCGAGCGAACGGCTCGTCGCCGGTGAAGCAGTGGATCACGCCGCCGACTCGCTCCGCGCCCTCCTCGTCGAAGATCGCGAGGATCTCGTCGAGCGCGTCGCGCGACCCGCGGCCATTGCGGACGTGGATCACGAGCGGGCGGTCGACCGCGCACGCGAGTCGGATCTGCGCGCGAAGCGCCTCGACCTGCGCGTCGCGGGGCGAGTGCTCGTACCAGTAGTCGAGTCCGCACTCGCCGACCGCGACCACCTTCGAGTGGGCGAGCCAGCCGTGGAGCGCGGTCTCGGCGATCGGGCTCCACTGCGCGGCGTCGTGCGGGTGCACGCCGACGCTGGCCCAGATGCCCGCGTTCTCGTCGGCGAGCATGACCGCGCCGGCATTCGCGGCGATTCCGTAGCCCGCGCCGACCGCGAGGATTCCGCGCACGTCCGCGGCCATCGCGCGCGCGATCAGATCCGGCGCCTCGGCGAGCAGCTCCGGCGCGCCCACGTGCGCGTGGCTGTCGAAGATCCTCACGCGGCCTCGATGCGCGGGAAGAGCGCCTCGGTCTTCCGCGTCTGCGTGCCGGGCGCGAGCCGGCCCCAGCGCAGCTGCTCCGCGAGCGGAGCGGAGGCGGCTTCCGCACCGAGCGCGCCCAGGATCTTCGCGCTCGTCTGCGGCAGGAACGGCGCGAGCAGCACGCCGATCACGCGGATGCACTCGAAGAGCTCGTACATCACGATTGCGAGCTCGGGCTTGCGAGCGGGATCCTTGGCGAGCACCCAGGGCGCGGAGCTGTCGACGTACTTGTTCGCGGCGCCCACCAGCTCCCAGAGGGACGCGAGCGCGCGTTGGGTGGAGAACGCGCGCAGGTGTCGATCGACGTCGGAGGCGACCTGCGCGGCCTTCGCGCGCAGCTCGCTCTCGCCTCGGCCGTCGGGAACCCGGCCGTCGAAATACTTCCCCAGCATGCCGAGCGAGCGCGAGACCAGGTTGCCCAGGTCGTTGGCGAGGTCCGCATTGATCCGCGCGACCAGAGCCTCCTCGGTGAACTCCGCGTCGAGGCCGAACGACATCTCGCGCAGCATGAAGTAGCGCAGGGTCTCGAAGCCGTACACGTCCTTCAGCCCCAGCGCGTCGACCAGGTTCGTCGCGCTCTTCGAGATTTTCTGGCCGCCGAGCGTCCAGTAGCCGTGCACGCGCAGGGCTCGGTAGAGCGGAATGCCTGCGGCGTGCAGCATGATCGGCCAGAGCACGCCGTGGAACTTCAGGATCTCCTTCGCGATCAGGTGTTGCGCGCCCGCCCAGCGCTCGGTCCAGGCCGGGTCGTCGGGGTAGCCGATCGCGGTGAGATACGTGATCAGCGCGTCGGCCCAGACGTAGGCGACGAATCCCTCGTCGAAGGGCAGGGGAATGCCCCAGTCGAGTCGCTCGCGCGGGCGCGAGATGCACAGATCTCCCAGGCCCGGATCGCGCAGCATCGCCAACACCTCGTTGCGATAGCGTTCCGGCTCGATCAGCGACGGGTTGCGCTCGAGCTCGGCGACCAGCCAGGTGTGGTAGCGCGAGGAGCGGAAGAAGTAGTTCGTCTCGCGCCGGCTCTCGATGTTGCGGCTCGGGTGGCTGGGGCAGCGGCCGCCGGAAAGGTCGCGCTCGGTCTTGAACTCCTCGCAGCCGACGCAGTACATGCCCTCGTACTCGCGGAGCTCGATCTCGCCGCGCTCGTGCAGGGTCTGCCAGAAGTGGCGCACCGCGCGCACGTGCTCGGGATCGGTGGTGCGAACGAAACGCCGCGGCTCGAGACCGAGCGCGCTCCACTGCTCGCGAAAGCGCGCCGCCATGCGATCGACGAAAGCCTGCGGAGCGATGCCCTCGGCGGCCGCGGCCTCGGCCAGCTTCTCACCGTGCTCGTCGGTCCCGGTGATGAAGTACGCGTCGTCTCCAAGCAGCCGGTGGTAGCGGATCAGCGTGTCGGCGTACGTCGTGGTGTAGGCGGTTCCCAAGTGCGGCGCCGCGTTCGGATAGTAGATCGGCGTGGTGACGTAGAAGGGCGTCGGCATCGGGGCCAAGCTTAGCGACTAGGCGCTCGCGCGCAGGTCGAGCAGCAGCCCCTCGACCACCAGCTGGGGATTCAGGTTCCGGCGCACGAGCTCGCTTCGCGCGCGCGACGCGGCCTCGAAGACGCGCATCCAGCGCTCGAGGCCGCTCGCGTCTCCCGACGCGGCCGCGCTCGCGGCGCGATCGCGCGCGAACGCCGCCTCGACCTCCAGGAAGAGCTGCGCGTGTTCGCGGCCGGCTTCACCGGGGCGCCGGAAGCCCTCGGCGAAGTCGAGGATCTCGGTCGCGCCGACTCCGGCGATTCCGGCCAGGAACTCGTGCATCTCGCGCGCGGCCTCGAGCGACGCGTCGGCCCAGGCGCGCGCCGCGAGCGGGCTCGCGCCGCCGAGGGCGCTGGCGAGCGCGGCGTCCCGCGCGGGAACTCCGTCCGCCTCGAGCGCCGCGCGCACGGCCGGCTCCGGGAAGGGCGGAAAGCGGACGCGGAGCGTCCGAGAGCGCAGCGTTCGCGGCAGCGCCTGCGCGCGCGGCGTGACCAGGATCAGGACCGCTCCCGGCGGCGGCTCCTCGAGCGTCTTCAGCAGGGCATTGGCGGACTCGGCGCGCAGCCGATCGGCCTCGGGGATCAGAGCGACCCTGCGCCCGCGCTCGTTCGCCACCAGCGACAGCGCCGCCCGAAGATCTCGCACCGCATCGACCTTGATCCGCGCGCCGTCCGCCAGCACCCAGTGCAGATCCGGGTGGCTCGGGCGCGCGTCGTTCGTCTCGCCTCGAAGCTCGAGCAGATGGCAATCGTGACAGGCGCCACACGGCTCGAGCGCGCCGTCGCCGACCTGCTTGCACAGGAGGAGCCTCGCGAACCAGACGGCGGTGTCTCGCTTCCCGGTGCCCGGCGGACCTTCGAACAGGTAGGCACCGTGCACCTGACCTGCGAGTCTCGCGCGCGCGAGCTCGGTCCGGATGCGATTCACGTCGGTGGCGGTCATAAGCGATCCGCAGGATAGCGCTCGATCCGCGTGAGATCTCAAGCGATGCGGGGTTCGATCCGATCTGCGGTAACGGGAGCTCCGGACGGAGCAGGAGTAGGCGCCAGATGGCATTCAAGGACTTCGGCAAGGGCAAGGAAGGGGGCGCCATGGCTCCCGCGGGTGGCGGCGTTGGCGCTCTCACGGCGTTCATCGACCAGGGCTCCGAGTTCTCCGGCAAGCTCAGCTTCAAGGACACGGTCCGCATCGACGGCCGATTCGAGGGCGAGATCTCGAGCGAGAACACGCTGATCGTCGGCGAGACCGGCTCGATCACGGCGAGCATCCGCTCGAAGATGATCGTGATCTCGGGCGAGGTTCACGGCGAGATCACGGCCAGCGGTCAGGTCGTCCTGCACAAGACGGCGCGCGTCGAGGGCAACATTCACACCGAGCGGCTGGTGGTCGAGGACGGCGCGGTCTTCACGGGGCGGGTCGAGATGAACGCGAAGCCTGCCCGGCCGAACACGTCGACGCCGGCGGCGAAGGATCAGGCAAAGGGCTAGTCCGCCCGCTACGAGACCAGCACCGAGGTCACGCCGGGCACGCGCGCGCGAAGCGCGGGCTCGAGCACCAGCCTGCGCGTCATCTCTCGCGCGGGGCAGCGGGCGCAGGCGCCTTGGAACTCGAGCCGAACGGTGCCGTCCTCGGTCACGCCGATCAGCTCGGCGTTCCCTCCGTCGGCGACCAGCCCCGGGCGGAGGACGTCGAGCGCTCGACGCACGTGCTCCGGCTTCGCGATTCGCGACGCCAGCGCGTTGATCTCCCCGGGGCCATCTCGTAGGCTTGGCGCCATGCGCGTCCGCGTGCTCCTGTTCGCAGCCCTGCGTGAAGCCGTCGGCCAGAAGCAGCTCGAGCTTGAGCTTCCCGCCGATGCGACGCTGGCCGAGCTGATCGCGCGACTCGAGCGCGAGCACGAGTTGCTCGTGCGCTACCGCGGCCGCCTGCTCGTGAGCCTGAACGAGGAGCGCGCAGCGCTCGAAACCCAGCTCGGCGATGGCGACGAGGTCGCGCTGCTGCCGCCGGTCTCGGGCGGATCGGACCGCTCCTGGATCGACACGCGTCCGCTCTCGATGGACGCGCTTCTCGCCGAGGTGACCGGCCCCGAGATGGGCGGCGTGGTCACATTCACCGGCATCGTGCGAAACGAGGCGCGCGGCGCCGAGATCGATCACCTCGAATACGAGGCCTATGCACCGATGGCCGAGCGCGAGCTGCGCAACATCCGCGACGAGGCGGCCGCGCGCTGGCCGCAGGCGCGCCTCGCCATCGCGCACCGGGTCGGGCGGCTCGCGATCGGCGAGGCCGCGGTGATGATCGCCGCCGCCGCACCGCACCGCCCGGAAGCCTTCGAGGCATGCCGCTTCGCGATCGACCGGCTGAAGCAGACGGTGCCGATCTGGAAGAAGGAGTTCGCGACCAGCGGCGCGTACTGGGTCGAGGAGAATCCGTGACCTCGGACGCGCCGTCGCAGCACCGCGCCTACGCGCCGAAGTCGATCCGCTGCGCGGTGCTCACGGTGAGCGACAGCCGCACCGTCGCCGACGACAAGTCCGGCAAGCTGATCTCCGAGCTGCTTCTCGCGGCCGCCCACGCGACGGTCGCGCACGAGATCGTGCCGGACGAGGCGGACGCGATCCGGCTCGCGGTGCTGCGCGCGCTTGCGCGCTCCGAAGTCGATGCGGTGATCGCGACCGGCGGGACGGGTGTCTCGCCTCGCGACGTCACCCCGGACGCGCTCGAGCCGCTGTTCGAGAAGCGGCTGGCCGGCTTCGGAGAGCTGTTCCGGGCCCTCTCGTTCGAGGAGATCGGCGCCGCGGCGGTGCTGTCGCGTGCGACCGCGGGCACCGTCGCGGGGAAGGTCGTCTACGTCATGCCGGGCTCCTCCGGCGCCGTCCGGCTCGGCATGCAGAAGCTGATCCTGCCCGAGCTCGCGCACGTCGTCGGCCAGCTGCGCCGCGCGGATGCGCCGCCTTCAGGGGCTCGCTAGCGGAGCCGAAAACCCAGCGGTGGCTGCGTTCGCACGCCGGCACCTGCCAATCGCGCTGATCCTGCTCGTCGTCGCGGCCGTTCTGCTGCCGAACGAGGTTGCGATCTGGGTCGATCGCGAGGGCCAGACCTGGCTCAGCAATCGCGAGCAGCCCGCCCCCGGGGCGGAGCGCGTCTCCCCGGAGGACCTCGCGATCCGCTGGAACGGCCGCCGCACCGGTGAGCCGCTGCCGCTCGGAACGCGCTCGAGCGACGAGGACGATCGCTATCTCTCGGCGGTGCTCGCCGCGCGTGGCGACATCGAGCGCGGGGACCTGCAGACGGGCCTGCGCGCACTGCGCCGGCTGCTTCGCGAGCAGCCGACGCGGCCCGAGGCCGCGCTTCTGCTCGCGCAGGTGGAACGTCACCGCGGCCGGCTCGAGCCCGCGCGCGAGGCGCTCGATGCCGTGCTCTCCACGGCGAGCCGGGTGCCCGATCGCTGGCGCGAGGCGGCCACGCGCGAGCGGTCGGAGATCGACCAGGAGCTCGCTCTGGCGACGTCGCGCGACGGCCAGACCTGGGAGACGCACTCCTTCGAGTCGAGGCACTTCCTGGTCAGGTTCGATCACCAGTTCGCGGGCCGCGCCTACGGAGAGCAGGTCGTCGACGTGCTCGAGCAGGCGCGCGAGGCGATGCGAGCGAAGCTCGGTCGTACGCTCTCGCGGCCGCTCGAGGTGCGCCTCTACACGCGCGCGCACTACCTCGACGCGTATCAGCACCGCTTCGGCTTCGCGACGGTCGGCTTCTACGACGGCGCGATCCACGTGGTCTCCGCCAAGCGCCCGCGCAACGAGCTCTACGCGCTGGTCGTGCACGAGTACGTCCACGCGCTCTTCAAGGAGGCGACCGGCTCGCATCAGCCGTTCTTCCTGAACGAGGGAATCGCCGACCGCGCCGAGGAGGCCGCGCGCGGGCGCAAGCAGCTCTCGCGCGAGGAATGGCGGCGGCTGGTCGACGCGCTTCGCGGCGGCGAGTGGATTCCGCTCGAATCGCTGGTGCAGGGCTTCTCGGGCCTTGCGGGCGCGCGGGCGCTGCTCGCGTACCTCGAGTCTCGCGCGGCGGTCGAGCTGATCGAAGCCCGGCGGCCCGAGGCGATCGCCGCCTTTCTCGAGGCCTGCGCTGGGGGTGCCGCCTGGCAGAGTGCGCTGAGATCCGCGACCGGCTGGGACACGCGCGAGCTCGAGCAGGCGCTTCAGTCCGAGGTGCGCTCGCGCTTCTCGGACGATCCGCTCGCCTCGGCTGGCGATCCCCGCCTATGATGCCGGCCCGGAGGTGCGTCTCATGGATCCGACCCTGGCTATCGCGCTGCTCTGGCTCGCCTTCACGGCCACGCACGTCGGGCTGTCGAGCCTGAGCTTGCGACCGCGGCTGGTGGCCGCGCTCGGACAGGTCGGATTCCTGGGCCTCTACTCCGTCGTCGCGCTCGCGATCTTCGTGCCGCTGATCCGCCTCTACTTCCAGAACGTCCACGCGGGCGCGCAGCTCTGGACGCTGCCGCGCGGGCCGTTGCTCAGCTGGACCGTCTACCTCGGCATGGGGCTCGCCTTCGTGCTGCTCGTGTCGAGCCTGATGCGTCCGAGCCCCGGCGGCGTGGTCCCGGGCGAGACGACACCGCACGGTGTCTATCGGATCACGCGCCACCCGATGGTGATGGCGTTCGTCGTCTACGCGCTCTTCCACCTGCTGCCGAACGGGTCGAGCGCGGACCTGGCGTTCTTCGGCGGCTTTGCCGTCTTCGCGCTGATCGGCGCCGCGCACCAGGATCAGCGCAAGCTCGTGGTGGGCCCGCCGGGCTACCGCGACTTCTACGAGCGGACGCCGTTCCTGCCCTTCACCGGGCGCGAGACTCTCGCAGGGCTCCGCGAGCTCTCGCCGATCGCCGTCGCGGTCGGGATCGCGCTGACTGTGACGATCCGCTGGTTCCACGCGGGCTGGTTCGGCGGCAATCCCTGACCCGAGCGTCCGGGGTCGGCCGGGAGTTCGCCTCAGCCCTCCGGGGACCAGTACTCGAAGTCGACGAGATTGGCCTTCATGTAGTCGCGCAGGCCGTCGACGAGGTTCTTCTCTAGCTGGCGGATCCGCTCGCGCGTGAGGCCGAGCTCGTCGCCGATCTCCTGCAGGGTCTTCGGCTCCTCTGCGAGCACGCGCTCGCGCAGGATCTTCTGCTCGCGATCGCCCAGATCCACGGCGAAGCGGTCGATGTGCTCGCGCAGCGTTCGGCGCATGTCCTGCTCGGCGACGGCGTCGTCCAATCGGCCGTCGCTCGAAGCCAGCGATTCGCCGAAGCTCGCGCCGCCGGGCTCGTCGCGTCGCACTGGCGCGTCGGTGGACAGGTCTCCGTGCGCGAGCCGGTGCTGCAGATCCACGACCTCGGGCTCGCGCACGCCGAGCCGCTCGGCGAGAAGCCGGGGCTCGGGATCGAGACCCTCGCGCTCGAGCTCGCGCTTGACCCGCGAGAGTTGGAAGAAGAGCTTGCGCTCGGCCCGGCTCGACCCCACGCGCACCATGCGGATGTTGTCGATCAGGTACTTGAGGATGTAAGCGCGGATCCAGTACGACGCGTAGGACGAGAGCTTCACCCCCCGGTGCGGATCGAAGCGTTTCACGCCCTGGAGCAGCCCGACGTTGCCCTCCTGGATCAGATCGAGCGGGTTGGTCCAGACCCGCCGGTACTCGAGCGCGATCTTCACCACGAGGCGCAGGTTCGAGAGCACCAGCCGCTGCGCGGCCTCTGGATCGCCAGACGCGAAGACCCGCTCGGCAAGCGCCAGCTCCTCCTCGCGGCTCAGCAGCGCGTAGCGCCCGACCTCGTAGAAGTAGCGGGAGAGCGCGTCCCGGGGGACCCGTTCGAGCCCGGACGTCGCGACGGGGACCGGAAGGGCGGTCGCCGTCGCGTCGGTATCGTTCTCATCGTCGGCCACGGCGGCAAACGTACCCGGTTCGCGCGGAACTGTCCGTCACGCGCAGGAGTCGATGCGGCGGTCCGAGCGGAAGGGCTACTTCTTGAGCGTGTGGATGAACTTCACGAGCGCCCAGCGGTCGGCCTCGGGAACCACGGCGCCCCAGGGAGCCATCAGCGGCGAGCCGCCCTTCGACGCGGCACCGTTGCTGATCACGTCGAAGAGGTCCTGATCCTTGCCGCCGTACTTGAAGTCGCCGGCCTGGAAGTTGCGCGGGGGCGGGGTGAGCGTCTTGCCGACCGCGCCGTCGCCCGCGCCGGTCGGGCCGTGGCACGTCTCGCAGTACATCTTGTAGACCTTGGCGCCGCTTGCCGCGTCTGCGGCGGCGACCTTCGCGGCTGCATCGTCGGCGGCGACACCGGCGGAGGCGGCGGAGAGAATGATCAGCGAGGCGCCAAGACCGAGAAGTACACGCATGAGATCCTCCAAGGTGAAAAAGCGCGGCCGAGCTTAGAAGCCGACCGCGTCTGCGTCAACGCAACAGTCCGACGCAGCGGAGCGTCGCGCTATTTCCAGCGGCGCAGAAGCTCGATCAGCAATCGGACTCCGAAGCCCGTAGCGCCCTTCACATGGTAGGGGGACTCCTTGGTCGCCCAGGCCGTGCCCGCGATGTCGAGGTGCGCCCAGGGCGTCTCGCCGACGAAATGGGACAGGAACGCCGCGGCGGTCGAGACGCCGCCGTTGCGGCCCCCCGTGTTCACGATGTCTCCGACGGTCCCCTTGATCGCCGTCTTGTGCTCCTCCCAGAGAGGGAGAGGCCAGGCCCGCTCGTGCGTCGCGTCCGCGGCCGCGCGGACCTTTCCGATTAGCTTCTCGTCGTTCCCGAGCACGGCGCAGGCCACCTCCCCCAGAGCGACCAGACACGCCCCCGTGAGCGTGGCGAGGTCGACGATCGCGTCCGGCTTGAAGCTCGTGGCGTGGTGCAGGGCGTCGGAGAGCACGATCCGCCCCTCGGCGTCCGTGTTCAACACCTCGATCGTCTTGCCCTGCGAGCTGCGGATGATGTCGCCGGGCACGTACGCGTTGCCGTCGGGCATGTTCTGCGCCGCGGCGACGATTCCGATCACGTGACAGGGCAGGTCGAGCAGGGCGGCGGCGCGCAGCGCGCCCATCACGGCCGCGCCCCCGGACATGTCGTGCTTCATCTCGTCCATGCTCGCGGCCGGCTTGATCGAGACTCCGCCGGAGTCGAACGTGATGCCTTTCCCGACCAGCGCGAGCCGCGGACGCTTGCGCGCGGGCTTCGCGGAAGCCCCGTGCTCGATCACGATCAGCCGCGGCGGATGCGCGCTGCCGCGTCCGACGGTGAGGATTCCGGCCATCTTCTCGCGCTCGAGCTCCTTCTCCGCGTACACCGTCACTTTCAGGCCGTGCGCGCGCCCGAGCTTGCGCGCCTCCGCTGCCAGGTGCTCGGGCGTGCAGGTCGTGCCCGGCTCGTTGGAGAGGTCGCGCGCGAAGTTCGCCGACTCGGCGAGCACCTGTCCGAGCTTCGCGCCGCGGCGAAGCGCGGCGAGCTGGCGCGCGTCGGACGCGAGCAGCGCGAGCTTCTCGAGGGCGGCGGGTCGATCGTCGTCGCTCTTGTACTTGTCGAAGCGATAGGCGCCCAGCAGCGCGCCTTCCGCGAGCGCCTGAGCGGCCTCTTCGGGTTTCACGCGTCGAAGTGCCGGAACGACGAGCGAAGCCTGCTTCGCCTTCGCGCGCGCGAGCGCCTTGGCTGCGCGGCCGGCTGCAGCCCGAAGCGTCTCGGCGCTCGCGTTCTTCTCGTCGCCGAGCCCGATCAGGATCACGCGCCTGGCGGCGAGCCCGGCCACGGGAAACGAAATCACCTCGCCGGTCTTTCCGGAGAAGTCGCCGGCGCTCCAGACCCGCGCCAGCCAGCCGCCAATCGCGTCGTCGAGCGCGCCCAGCGCGCGCGGCGGAGCATCGGCGCGGGTGAGCGGGATCACCACGGCGTCTCCGCCCGCGGCAGCGGCATCCTTGCGTTGGACCTCGATCTGCATTCGTCCCCCCGAGTGACTGACCGTGAGCCGCTCGAAGCTTAGCGCGATTCCGGCGATTCCGTTGACGCGCAGAGGGGTGACGAGTAGCTTCCGGCGGCCCCGCGCGCTCCGTCCCAGAGTCGCGCGATTCCTCTCCCCGGGGTTCCGACTGCATGCTCGATTACATACTCGGCTCGAGTCCCGTGGTCTCCGCCGTGCTCCTGCTTCTGATCCTCGCGTCGATCTCGTCGTGGGCGATCCTGGTCATGAAGTTCCGCGAGCTGCGCGCAGCCGAACGGGACACCGAGCAGTTCGTCGAGGCCTACCTCGAAAGCCCCGTCGACACCGCGTACGAGGTCTCCCGCCGTCACGGCGCCAGCCCGCTCGCAACCGTGTTCCGTTCCGGATACACGGAGCTCGCGCGGCTCGAGAAGATGCAGGGCGCGCACGGGCAGCTGACCCGCGACCAGGTCGAGGCCGTCGTGAGCCGACTGGGCTGGGTTCGCGGTGAGGAGATGCATCGCCTGGAGCGGGGGCTCTCGTTCCTCGCGACGGTCGCGAGCTCCGGTCCGTTCGTCGGGCTGTTCGGAACCGTCGTCGGCATCATGAACTCGTTCGAGTCGATCGGAGCCTCGGGCTCTGCGAGCCTCGCGGTCGTCGCGCCCGGTATCGCGGAGGCGCTGGTCGCGACCGCGGTCGGACTGTTCGCCGCGATCCCGGCGGCGGTCGGCTACAACTATTCGAGCGCGCGCTTGAACCGGCTCGCCGCTCGGCTCGAGACGTTCTGTCTGGAGTTCTGCGACCAGCTTCGCCGCACTCCAGTGAAGGCGGCATGAACGTCGCCGACGGCCGGGGCCCGAAGCGGCAGCTCTCCGAGATCAACGTCACCCCGTTCGTCGACGTGATGCTGGTGCTGCTCATCATCTTCATGGTGACCGCGCCGCTGATGCAGCAGGGGATCGACGTCGAGCTGCCCAAGACGCAGTCCCAGGGCCTGCGCTCCGACAACCAGCCGCTCGTCGTCACGGTGAAGCGCGAGGGACAGGTCTTCGTCCAAAACGCCGAGGTTCCGATCGATCAGCTCGGCGCCAAGCTGCAAGCCATCTTCGACACGCGTGAGGACCGACTCGTGTATCTGCGAGCAGACGCGAAGGTCGCCTACGGGACGGTGGCGAAGGCGCTCGCAATCCTTCGCGGCGCCGGCGCGACGAGCATCGGCATGGTGACCGAGCCCGAGGCGTGACGGCGTCCTACGTTCCAGTCGAGAGCCTGCTCGAGAGCCGGGCGTTCCGCCGCCTGCTCGCGCTCTCGCTCGCCGCGCACGTGGCTCTCTTTCTGATCATGACGCTCCGGCCGCATCGGTCCGCCGTCCTGATCTCGCCCTCGCCGGTGATGGTGAACGTCGTCGACGTGCCGAAGCCGGCCGCTGCGGCCCCGGCCCGAAAGCCCGCGGCGAAGCCGCCGCCGCCCAAGCCCAAGCCCGAGGCCAAGCCGGAACCACCGAAGCCCAAGCCGAAGGTCGACGAGATCGTGATTCCGAAGGAGCCCGTGCCGCTCGCCGCGAAGCCCAAGCCGGCCGCGAAGCCCGAGCCCGCGCCCAAGTCCGCGGAGGAGCTGCTCGCCGAGCTGACGAAGAAGGTCGAGGCGCGCAATCCTCCGTCGCAGCCGGCGGCCGAGGCCGCGCCGGGTCCGGCCGCGCCGATCGCGGGTGGCCCCGGGGTCTTCGATCCCACGCTCTCGCCCTGGGTCGCGCGCGTGCGGACGGTGGTGCATTCGAACTGGTCCGGTGCGCAGCTCTGCAAGGCCGTGCCGGTCTTCACGCTCGAGGTCGACGAGAGCGGCGCGCTGCGAGATCTCGAGCTCGCGAAGTCGTCCGGCGACCGCTACTGCGACGAGTCGGCCGAGCGCGCGATCCGCAAGTCCGATCCGCTTCCCGCGCCGCCCCGCGGTGCGCTCGCGCTGGAGCTCGGCATGAATCCGAAGGACACGCTTTGACGCCACGCCTGCTCCTGCTCGGAATTCTCCTCACGCTTGCGGCGCCAGCCTCGGCACAGCGGATTCGCGTCGACGTGACGGGCTCGCAGCGCGCGATCCCGGTCGCCGTGCAGCGCTTCGCCGCGGACCCGGGGAGCGGCGCCCTCTCGGAGGAGTTCTATCAGGCGCTCGTCTCGGGGCTGGACTTCTCGAGCGTCGCCGTGCACGTGAATCCCGAGGCCTTCGTCGAGCCGAAGGTGACTCGGGATTTCGAGTCACCGGCCGTGCCCTGCGAGAACTGGCGCGCGATCGGCGCGGAGGGGCTGGTCCAGGGTGAGCTGCGCGTGGCGCAGGGAAAGGTGCAGTCGCGATTCAGGGTCTGGGACACGGCTCGGTGTCGGCTGCTCGGCGACGTGTCGTTTCGTGAGCGCGACCGCGCGGAGCTCGGACTGCTCGCGCGCGTCGTCGCCGACGACATCGTCGAGCGCTTCACGGGGCGGCGCGGAGTCTCCTCGACGCAGGTCGCGTTCGTCTCGGACAACGGGCGCAGGAACAAAGAAATCTGGGTGATGGAGGCCGACGGCTCGGGCAAGCGCCGGGTCACGAACAACGGCTCGATCAATCTGTTTCCCGCCTGGTCCCCCGACGGCAAGACACTCGTCTACACCTCGTTCAAGGCAGGCCTCTCGGAGCTGTTCCTCCTCTATCGCGGCAGCAAGCCGGGCGTGCGACTGATCAACACCAAGGACGAGAAGTACCGCGGCGTCTGGCACCCGACCAACGGCCGGATCGCGGCCGTCGTCGCTCGCCAAGGGAACACCGACATCTACTCGGTCTCGAGCAACGGCTCGGCTCCGGTCCGTCTCACCGAGTCGCGCGCGATCGAGACCTCGCCGACGTTCTCGCCGGACGGACGCAGGATGGCATTCGTCTCCGATCGCAGCGGCGCACCGCAGGTCTGGATCAAGGATCTCGAGAGCGGGGAGGAGCACCGTCTGACCTTCAGCGGGGTCTACAACTCCAGCCCCGCCTGGTCGCCCACGGGCGAGTGGATCGCCTACGCAGCGCAGGCGGGGAACAACTTCGACATCTACCTGATCAATCCCGAGGGCACCTTCACGACGCCGTTGGTCACGCACCCCCGGAGCGACGAGGATCCCGCCTGGTCCGCGGACGGGCGCAAGCTCGCCTTCACCTCGAACCGGCGGGGCCGCAAGGAGATCTACCGCATCGACATCGACGGGCAGAACGTCACGGTCCTGACCGACGGATTCGGCAACTCCTCCAGCCCGTGCTGGTCCAACTGGCTTCAGTGAACGTGGCCAAGAGGGCCCTCGAGGGCAGAATCTGTTTGCAAATCCGCGGATTCCCGGGTACAGAATGCGCCGGTTTTCAAGGATGTGATCGCGCGCTGGATTGTGCGTTGGGTCACAGAACAGGAGGGTTCACGGTGGTCAAGCGAGTATTCGGATTGGCGTTGGTGGTGGTTGCGTTCGCGGCATGTGCGAAGACTCCGCCGCCGGCACCGACCGACAAGACCGGGTTCGGGTCCGAGGCTCCGACGAGTCGGCCGGCTTCCGGGATGGGCGACAACAGTGCATTCCGCACCATCTACTTCGATTTCGACCGGTCGGACCTGCGCGCCGACGCTCGCGAGGGGCTGCAGGCCAACGCCAGCTACCTGAAGAGCAACCCGGGCGTGAACATCACGATCGAGGGCAACTGCGACGAGCGGGGCAGCGCCGAGTACAACCTGGCTCTCGGCAAGCGCCGGGCCGACGCGGCGTACACGTACCTCGCGGACCTCGGCGTCGACTCCTCGCGCATGACCACGGTGAGCTACGGCAAGGAGCGCCCGGCGGTCGAGGGTCACAACGAGCTGGCCTGGGCGAAGAATCGCCGCGACGACTTCAAAGTTCGCTGATTTGGGTCGAGCTGCGCTCCGCTTCGCGCTGTCCCTCGGCGCGTTGTCCCTGCTCTGCGCTTGCGTCACCGTTCCGGAGTTCCAATCACTCCGGCGCGATGTCGAGAAGCTGAAGCGAAGCGGGGGCAGCGCGCCGGCGGCCGCGGACTCCTGGGCCCAGAGGCCGGCCGCCGCTGGAGACCGGCTTGCCGAGCAGGGCGCGGAGATCGACGAGCTGCAGGCAGAGGTCGCGAGGCTGCGCGGCGAAATCGAGACGCTGCGCAGGCAGCTCGAGCAGAGCCCCGTGTCCGCGGCGCCGGCCACGGGCGCGATGCCCGAGCCGGGCGGCGAAGTCGCCGCGGTCCCGGCTCCCCAGACCGGAGTCGACGAACCTGCACCGGGCGCAGGCAGCGCGCCCGCCGAGGAGGTGCGCGACTACGAAGAAGCCTTCCGCCGCTACCGCGCCGCCGATTACCCCGGCGCCATTGACCGCTTCCAGGTGTTCCTACAAACTCACCCGTCCTCCGATTATGCGGACAACGCGCTCTTCTGGATGGGTGAGTCGTACTTCAAGATGAACGACTACGAGCAGGCGGCAGTGGCGTTCGACAAGGTCGTGAAGCGCTTCCCGGACGGGAACAAGGTTCCGGACGCGCTCTACCGTCAGGGCGTGTCGCTGCTCGAGATCGGCGCTCGCACCAAGCAGCAGAAGACCTATACGCCCGCCGCGTGTCAGATCTTCCGCAGGATCGCCGACGAGTTCCCGAACTCGGACCGTGTTCCCGAGGCGCGCAGGCAGCTGGAGAAGTGTCCGACGTGAAGAAGGCCGACCAGAAGAAGTTCCAGAAGATGCTGATCGAGCAGCGAGACAAGCTGGTCGTGAACGCGCGCCGAGCGCTGACCGGCGACATCCATCTCGATCCGGACGACTTCTCGGACGAGATCGATTCGGCGTCGGCCGAGAGCGGCCTTGCCTTCGTGGGCCGACTGCGTGAGCGCGAGCGGGCGCTCCTGCAGAAGATCGAGGCGTCGCTGGCGAAGATCGAGGCGGGGACCTTCGGCACCTGCGTGCAGTGCGGCGAGGACATCGGCCTGAAGCGCCTCGAGGCGCGGCCGGTCGCGAGCCTGTGCATCGACTGCAAGAGCCAGCAGGAGAAGCTCGAACACTGAGCTTCCGGGAGGCGCGATGGCGCTGATCCTGGCGCTCGAGTCGTCGTGCGATGATCTCGCTGCGGCGGTCGTTCGCGATGGCGTCGAGGTGCTGGCCTCGGTGGTCCAGAGCCAGGACGCCGTGCACGCTCCGTACGGCGGCGTCGTTCCCGAGCTCGCCAGCCGCGATCACGTCCGGCACCTGCACTCCACCGTGAGTGCGGCGCTCGCGCGCTCGAACGTCGCGCTCGACGAGATCGACGCGATCGCCGTGACCTCCGGGCCGGGGCTGATCGGCTCGCTTCTGGTGGGGCTCTCGTTCGCAAAGGCGCTGGCGTACCGCCTGCGCAAGCCGCTCGTATCGGTGCACCACATCGAGGGGCATCTCGCGTCCGCGCGGCTCGGCGAGCACCCGCTCGCTCTGCCGTTCCTGGGTCTCGTCGTCTCCGGCGGCCACACCGCCCTCTACTGGGTCGAGACCCTCGCGAGCGCGCGGCTGCTCGGCCAGACCCGAGACGACTCCGCGGGGGAGGCCTTCGACAAGGTCGCAAAGCGTCTCGGGCTGGGGTATCCGGGCGGGCGCGAGGTGGATCTTCACGCGCGGCGCGGCCGCGCCGATGCCTTCGCATTTCCTCGTCCGATGCTGCACGAGCCAGCGCTTGCGATGAGCTTCTCGGGGCTGAAGACCGCGGTCGCCCTGGAGGCTGCGCGGCTGGAGGCGCTCGCGGGTGGGATGCTTTCGGCGGACGAGATCTGCGACCTCTGCGCCTCGTTCCAGGAGGCGGCGATCGACGTTCTGGTGGCGAAGGCCCGTCGGGCCCTCGCCGAGACCGGACTGAGGCGATTTGCGCTGGTCGGCGGGCTCGCGGCGAACTCGAGGCTTCGCGAGCGGATGGCCGAGCTCGCGGACGAGCTCGGGATCGAGACGCGCTTTCCCGCGCTGGCGCTCTGCACCGACAACGCCGCGATGATCGGAGCGGTCGCGGACGGCATGCTGCGCGAGGGCCGCACGGCCGGGCTCGACCTCGAGGCCTTCTCGCGCGTGCCCGTCGGCCGATCGGGGTCCCGATAGCCTCCGAGCGGCGCCGACTCGCGTCCCGCGGCCTCGCGCCCTCGCGCGCGCGCGGTCAGAACTTCCTGCGCCGCCCCGAGCTCGCCGGTCGGATCGTGTCGCTCGTCGGTGTAGAGCCGAGCGACGCGGCGATCGAGATCGGACCCGGCACCGGTCAGCTCACGCGCCCGCTCGCGCGCATCGCGCGCAGGACGATCGCGCTCGAGGTCGACCGCGGGCTCGTGCGCCTGCTGGCCGAGGAGGGCGAGCTGCCGGCCAGCGTGGAGGTTCGCGAGGCCGACGCGCTCGCGACCGACTTCCCGGCACTCGTGCGCGAGCTGGGCGCGCCGGTGATCCTGATCGGGAACCTTCCGTACAGCGTCGCGGGAAGGCTGCTCGGCAACCTGCTCGCGCCCGCGATTCCGTTCCGGCGCATGGGGTTCATGCTTCAAGCCGAGGTCGCCGATCGGCTCCTCGCCGCCCCCGCGACGCCCGAGTACGGCGTGCTCTCGGTGTGGGCGCGGCTCTGGACCGTTTCGCGGCGCGTGCTCGACCTGTCGCCCGAGGAGTTCTCGCCGCGGCCGAAGGTGCGCTCGAGCTTCCTGGTCCTGGAGCCCAGGTGCGGCGGGCCGACCGTGAGCGATCCCGGGCTCTTGCGCCGCGTGGTGCGCGCGGCGTTTCAGCAGCGTCGAAAGCAGCTCAAGCGCGCGCTTCGCGCCGAGTTCCCCAACGCGGAGACGGCGCTCCAGGCCGCCGGCATCGACGCGCAGCGCCGCGGCGAGACGCTCGACGAGATCGAGTTCGCGCGCCTCTCCGACGTGCTCGCGGCGGCGCCGCCGTTGACAGACCCGGGAGCTCGCCCGTAGGCTCTGCCGCGTAGGTTCTGGTTCGCATCGAGATAGAGCCCGGAAGCTGGGATCCCCAATCCGCCAGGAGCGGGGACCGAGACCGAAGGCGCGATGTTCGATGAGGACGGCCGGGCGAGAAGCCGCCGTCCGCAGTCTGCACGCGAGAGCGCCTTTCGATCTTCGGCACGGATCGGGGCGCTCGATTCGTATGCGGGCCGCGGGAGGTGGAAGATGAACGAAGCTCGCATCACCGTGCCGGCACTCGCCCGCCGCAAGGCGCGCGGCGAGAAGCTCGCGATGATCACCGCGTACGACTTCGCCTTCGCGCGGATCTTCGATGCGGCCGGCGTCGACGTGCTGCTCGTGGGCGACAGCCTCGGCAACGTCGTTCAGGGCAACGAGACGACGCTTCCCGTGACGCTAGACGAGATGGTCTACCACACGCGAATGGTGAGCCGCGCCGCGCGGCGAGCGCTGGTCGTCGGCGACATGCCGTTCGGCAGCTACCACACGGGTGTCGCTCAGGCCGTCGAAAGCGCCGTCCGGCTGATGAAGGACGGCGGCGCGCACGCGGTCAAGCTCGAGGGCGGCGAGCGGGTCGCCGACCGGATCGAGGCGATCGCGCGGATGGAGATCCCGGTGATGGGCCACGTCGGGCTCACGCCGCAATCGGTGCACCAGTTCGGTGGCTTCCGCGTGCAGGGCCGCGGCGACGCCGGTCACGATCGCGTGTTGCGCGACGCGCGCGCGGTCGAGGCCGCCGGCGCGTTCGCGGTCGTGCTCGAGTGCGTGCCCAAGGATCTGGCGCGCGAGGTGACGCAGGCGCTCTCGATCCCGACGATCGGAATCGGCGCCGGCGTGGGCTGCGACGGGCAGGTGCTCGTGATGCACGACCTGCTCGGCCTGTCGGAGACGCCTCCACCGCGCTTCGTGCGCCAGTACGTCGCGCTGGGCGAAATCGCGCGCCGCGCGGCCGAGATGTGGGCCGAGGACGTCCGCAACCAGAAGTTCCCCGGCGATGCTGAATCGTACTGAGCCACAGCTGATCCGCACCTGCGCGGAGCTCCAGCGCTGGAGCGACGAGACGCGCGCCTCCGGTCGGCGCATCGCGCTCGTGCCGACGATGGGCGCGCTGCACGAGGGCCACCTCTCGCTGGTGCAGGCGGGCCATCGTCTCGCCGATCGCGTAGTCGTGTCGATCTTCGTGAACCCCACGCAGTTCGGCCCGGCGGAGGACTTCGCGCGCTACCCGCGCGATCTCGCACGAGACGTCGAGAGCCTGCGCAAGGTGGGAACGGACGTCGTCTTCACGCCTTCGGTCGAAGAGATCTACCCCGGCGGCGACGCCACCTGGGTGACGGTCGAACGACTCACCGCGGGACTCTGCGGCAGCAGCCGCCCCGGGCATTTCCGCGGCGTGACGACGGTGGTCGCGCGGCTCTTCAACGCCGCCCGCCCGCACGTGGCCATCTTCGGCGAGAAGGACTACCAGCAGCTGGCGGTGATCCGGCGCATGACGCGCGATCTCTGCTTCGGGATCGAGATCATCGGCGGGCCGATCGTACGCGAGCCGGATGGACTTGCGATGAGCTCGCGAAACGCGTTCCTCTCTTCGCGCGCGCGCCAGCAGGCCACCGCGCTCAACGCCGCGCTCCACGAGGCACGCGCGCTCGTGCGCGCCGGCGTGCGCGATGCGGCCAGTGTCTGCGCGGAGGCGCGGCGGCGGATCGAGAAGGAGCCGCTGGCCGAGATCGACTACGTGCAGCTCGTCGATGCCGAGAGCCTCGAGCCGGTGCGCCAGGTCGCGGGGCGCTCGCTGCTCGCGCTCGCGGTGCGCTTCGAGGGCACGCGCCTGATCGACAACGCGATCCTGGAGGCCCCGTGATGCTCCGCACGCTGATGAAGTCGAAAATCCATCGCGCGACCGTGACCGAGGCGAACCTCGAGTACGAAGGCTCGATCACGATCGACGCGGAGCTCGCGAGTGCCGCCGATCTGCTGCCGAACGAGCGCGTCGAGATCTACGACGTGACCAACGGCTCGCGGCTCGCGACGTACGTGATCCACGGCGAGCCGGGGAGCGGCGTGATCGGGATCAACGGCGCGGCCGCGCACCTGGTGAAGCCGGGCGATCTCGTGATCATCGCGAGCTACGCGCAGATGACGACGGACGAGGCGCGCGCCTACCAGCCTCGGATCTGCTTCGTCGACGGGCAGAACGCGCTCCGCTAGGCTGGCGGGGCTTGGCCGAGCCCGCCCGAAAATCGATCTGCAAGAACCGCAAGGCGCGCTTCCAGTACCACATCGACGAGACCGTCGAGGCCGGAATGGTGCTGACCGGGTCCGAGGTGAAGTCGCTCCGCGCCGGTGCCGCCAACCTCTCCGACGCCTACGCGCAGGTCCGCGGCAGCGAGGTCTACCTGATGAAGGCGCACATCGCGCCCTACACGCATGCGGGTCGCGAGAACCACCTGCCCGAGCGGCCGCGCAAGCTGCTTCTGCACCGCCGCGAGATCGATCGACTCGGCGGACGCCTGCGCGAGAAGGGCCTGACGCTCGTGCCGATCGAGCTCTACTTCAAGGAAGGCCGCGCGAAGGTCGAGCTGGGACTCGGGCGCGGCAAGAAGCTGCACGACAAACGCGAGTCGATCGCGACGCGTGAATCGGAGCGCCGTGTGCGTCAGGCGGTCCGGCGCCGCGCCAGGCGGGGATGAGCCGGCTCGCGGCTCTCGCGCTGGGAGCCTGGCTCCTCGCGGGCTGCTCGACCGATGGGCCGGACTACCAGCCGAATCGGCACGACTACTGGAGCTTCCGCGAGCGAGCGGGAGCGCTGCCCGAGCCGAACTACCTGCCCTGGGTGATGCACCGCGAGCGACTGCCCGACGGCTCCGAAGCGCTGGTCGCCTGCCGCTGGCCGGACTCCGCGTTTCCGCTGCGCTATTTCGCGCTCGCCCCCGAGCTTCCGGACGTCGCCGACGACGACGAGCGGATCCGACCCGCGGAAGACTACGTCGCCGCGGTCGACGACGCCTTCGCCGTCTGGGAGCGCGCGATCGGCCCGCCGCTGCGCTTCGAGCGCGCCCTCCGGCGCGAGGACGCGGCGATCGAGGTGCGCCTGGTCGCGCGAATGCAGCCGGTGGAGGAGGGCGCGCTGCTCGGGGTGGTGGAGGATGAACGCGGTCGCTGTCGCGTCGAGGCGTCCGGTCCGACACCGGATCGTGTCGAGATCAGGTTTGCCCCGAGCGAGGCGACGCTCTTCATCGCCGACGCGCACGGTCTGCTCACGCCGCGACAGGTGCGCGCCGTCGCGCTGCACGAGATCGGGCACCTGCTCGGCGTCTCCGGTCGGCACAGCCCGCTCGCCGGCGACGTGATGTACCCGGTCGCGGGCGACCGCCGCATCGAGGCGCTCTCCGAGCACGATCGGGGCTCGCTCCGCGCCCTCTACTCCATCCCGCCGGGAGCGGTCTTCGCGCACATTGGCGCGCCGCGCGCGGAGCCCCTCTCCGCGGTGCGGCGCGGACCGCCCAGGCTCGCGGGCGCGATGCGCGACGCGCGAAACGGCTTCTCCGTCCGCTTCCCGAACGAGTGGCAGGTGATCCGCACGCCGAGCGGGTTCATCGCAGTGGACGGCGTGTCGTGGGACTACGACGCCTCGATCCAGGTCGTGACGTCGCGGGGCACGCCCGGCGGGCACGTCTCGCTCCTGGCCGCGCGCGCGCGCGCACGCGGAGACGACGTCCGCTCGGAGGTCTTCGAGCTCGATGGCGAGCCGATCGTGCGGATCCTGGCGAGCGGGGGCGAGCGCGCCGAGCAGACCGACGTGATGCGCCTTCGCGACGGCTGGGTGCTGGTCGTGATCGCGGACAGCAACGCGCGGGACTTCGCGCTGTATCAGCCCTGGTTCCAGCTCGTGCTGCTCTCGCTCGAGCCGCTCGACGCGCAGCCGCCTCGCTCAGGACGTCCGGAATAGACCGCGCGCGCCCCAGGTGAGCGCGATCGCGAGCGCGATGATCGCCCCCGCGACGACCAGATTCGCCAGTGAGGGCTCCGCGGCGGCTCTCCCCGCGAACGTGAAGACGCTGGTGCGCGGCAGCAGCCCGACCGCGATCGCGCCGCAGAACGGCGCGAGCGGCATTCGCGAGACGCCAGCGCTCGCGTAGATCGGCGTGAGCGGCGAGATCGGCACCGCGGTGTAGAGCGCGAGCCACGGCACGCCGCGTGCGGCGAGGAGCTCGTCGAAGATCCGCAGCGCGCCGCCGATCCGCGACTGCACCGCGTCGCGACCGAAGGCGCGCGCGATGCCGAAGATCAGCACGCCGCCGAGGAACGCGCCGATCGCGCCGTAGAGCGCACCGAGCCAGGGCCCGAAGAGCATCCCGCAAGCGAAGAGCACCAGCCACGAAGGCAGCACGAGCAGCGGTCGCAGCGCCATGATCGCGACGAAGGCGAGCGGGCCGAAGACGCCGAGCGCGGCGACGTGGTCGCGCAGCACCTCGGGCTTCCACTCCAGCCCGGAGCGCACGTGCAGCCAGTAGAAGCCGCCCGCGCCGAGCGCGACGACGGCGAGCGAGAGCGCCCGCTCGATCCGGCGGCGCGTCAACTCGGGGCTCCGGAGACGCGCAGCAGGAGACCCTTCAGGTACTCGCCCTGCGGATGGCGCAGCGAGACCGGGTGGTCGGGCGGCGCCGCGAGCAGCGCCAGCAGCTGGACCTCTCGCCCTGCGTCGTGCGCGGCCGAGAACACCACCTTGCGGAACAGCTCGCTCTCGACATGGTGCGAGCAGGTGAACGTGAGCAGATGCGCTCCGTCGGCCGCGCGCCGCAGCGCGTGCAGGTTCAGGTCCTTGTAGGCGCGACACGCGGCGTCGACGTCGCGCTTGCGCTTGGCGAACGGCGGCGGGTCGACCGAGATCAGATCGAAGCTTCGAGACTCACGGCGCAGGAACTCGTTCACGTCCCCCAGCACCACCTGGCAGCCCGGCGCGTTCTGCTCGAGCAGCCTCGCGGCCTGCTCCGACGATTCGACCGCGACCACCTCGGCCGCGCCGCCGTCCTGCGCCGCGCGCGCGAAGCCCCCGGTGTGGGCGAAGAGATCGAGCGTGCGCGTCCCCTTCGCGAGGCGCGCGAACAGGTCGCGGGCATCGCGCTGGTCCAGGTAGAAGCCGGTCTTCTGGCCGTGCCGCAGATCGACCCGATAGCGCCGTCCGCGCTCGTCGATCGCGACCGGCTCGGCCGGAACCTCGCCGGCGAGAAGCGCACCGGGCGCGCCCTCGGCGCGCAGCCAGATGCCGCGCGCGCCGGTCTTCGCGATCAGGATCGCGGCGATCTTCGGCGCGCGGCGCAGCATTGCGGGCGTGCCCACGCGAACGCTTAGCCAGTCCGCGTAGCGGTCGATCGTGAGCCCCGGCAGGCCGTCCGCCTCCGCGTGCGCGAGCCGCAGGCCGTCGGTTCCCTGCAGAAGCGGGTGCGCAGCTCGCCAGCCAAGTGCACGCGAGATCGCGCTGTCGAGCCAGGCTTCCTCGTCGATCTCATCCTTGCCGAAGGCGAACAGGCGCACGCGGATCTGCGCGACAGGGTCCCAGTCGCCGGTGCCGAGCCGCGTGCCCGCCGCGCTTCGAACCTGCACGACGTCGCCGGGCGCCGGATCTCCCTCGACCCGCTCGACGCTTCCCGATAGCACCCACGGGTGCCCGAGACCGACCGACCGCTCGCGGCCGGGACGCAGCACGACGCTCGCGAGCTTCACTGGAGACTCCTCGGGGACGTCGTCTTGACGCCCATGGGGGGCCGTTTAGTATGCCAAACGTTCTTTGGGGGCGATCGGTTTCGACGGATGGTCGAGGACGCTCACTGCGTGCCGAGGTGCCGGATCCTCGCAAAACTTGCGGCAAAGCCAATCTAATTGGCGACAACACTCTCGCTCTCGCTGCCTAGCTAATACCTAGAGCAACGAGCACGCCCGCGCCCGATGTCTGCTGAGGCGCGGGGGTGTCATACCAGCAGGCTGGTCCAAGCCCTCGTCGGGGGGAGGCGGACGAGAAAACACCCGACTCGCGATCGGCCCGGCGAGCACCGAAGCCAAGCCGATCGCTAAATCAAACACGGGGCTACGCACGTAGACGTGGGCGGAAGAAGCCATTCGGACCCGGGTTCAATTCCCGGCGCCTCCAGACTCCCTATTCGCTCTTGGCGGAGGCCACCTCGGCGGCGAGCGCGAGCGCGTCGGCGACGGTCTTGCAGTCGTACGTGCCGAGGCCGTTCTCACTCACGGTCTTTGCCCAGCGCTTGGCGCCCATCGCGGCGACTGCGCTGGTGCCGAGAACGTTGATCACGGCGCGGAGCCCGTTTCGCAGGCCGATCTCGACGCAGTCGGTGTTGATCCAGGCGAGGTCCGCTTGCGAGGGCACGCCGGGATTGCGGGTGAGGTCGACGATCCAGGTCGGGGCGCCGAGCCGGCCGCACTCGTTCAGGCCGCGCTCGAGGGCCTCGCGAAAATGCGGCGTCGTCATCGAGTGCCAGGTCGAGACCAGCGCCTTCTCCGCGCGGTGGTGCGTGACGTCGACGGTCCCCGCGATCGAGTAGAGCGGCACTCCGGCCATTTCCGCAGCCTCCTCGTTGAATCCATCGATGCGTTCGGCGGGCTGCTGCGAGTGCTTGATCCTGCGGCGCGCTTGGCGCTGGCGGCGGCATCTGTCAGGCTCGGAGCGAGCCGATGGACTCGAACGCGCCACTGATCGTCTACGTCGACTTCAAGAGCCCGTACGCGTACGTCGCGATCGGCCCGACGCGAGCGCTCGCGGAGGAGCTCGGCATCGAGGTCGACTGGCGTCCGCTCACGCTCGACATCCCGAGCTTTGCCGGCTCCGCTCGTCTCGGCGAGCGCGATCAGGTGGTCGAGAGCCGCCGCTCTTCGGACCAGTGGGCGTGGGTTCGCTACGCGTACCGCGACGCGCGCCGCTACGGCGCGCTTCGCGGTCTGGTCGTGCGCGGCACCACGAAGATCTGGGACTCGTCGCTCGCCGCGATCGGGATGCTCTGGGCGAAGAAGCAGGGCGCGGAGATTCTGCGCCGGTACATGGACACGGTCTTCGAGCGCTTCTGGCGCCGCGAGCTCGACATCGAGGACGTCGCGGTGATCGAGGCGGTGCTGCGCGAGTCCGGCGCGCGCACCGACGGGTTCCGCGCCCACGCGGCGGGGGAAGGGCGAGCGGCGCACGATGCCGACCAGCGCGAGATCTTCGCGTCGGGGATCTTCGGCGTGCCCTCGTACGTGGTCGCGGGCGAGCTGCTGTGGGGGCGCGAACACCTGCCGCGGATCCGCTGGCTGCTCTCCGGGCGAAAGGGGGCGAGCCCGGACATCGCGTACGAGCGCGCCGCGGATTCTCGCGCGACCGCGAAGACCGCAGCCGACCGACACCTCTCCGTGTCGATCGACTTCAAGAGCCCCGCGGCGCATCTCGCGCTGGGGCCGTCCTGCGCGCTGGCCGACGAACTCGGGGTCTCGATCGAGTGGCAGCCGTTCCTGGTGGCGCAGCGGCGCCGGCCCGAGGCGCCCGACGCGGACGAGGATCGCGGCGCGCGACACCGCCGCTTTCGTGCGGAGTACCAGGCGCGGGAACTCGCGCGCTACGCGGAGGCGCGCGGTCTCGAGCTCAAGGATCGCTATCGCGAGGCCGACTCCACGCCAGCGGGGCTCGCGCTCCTCTGGCTATCGGGGCAGCCGAACTCGCTCGTACGCGCCTTCGTGACGCGCGTCTTCGAGCTTCACTTCTGCGGCGCGCTCGAGCTCGACGACCTCGAAGCGCTCTCGCGAGTCCTCGTCGAGGTCGGCGCGCCGGCCTCGGGCTTCGATAGCTTCGCGCGCGAGCAGGGCCCCGCGGCGCTCGAAGCGCTTCGCGCGGAGCTCGTCGAGGCGGGCGTCTTCGACGTTCCCACCTATCGACTCGGCGGCGAGCTCTTCATCGGCCGCCAGCACCTGCCGCGGATCGGCGAGCTGCTGGCGAGAGCGCCGGTCTCGCGCGCCGCGGAACGAGTATCCTGAGTCAGACGGGCAAAGCCCGCGGAGGATCGTGCGTGAAGCTCTGGCGTGCCGAGACAGGGACGAACGGGGTGGTCGTGGCGACGTACACGAATCCGCCCATGAACTATTTCTGCGCCGAGGCCACGCAGGAGCTCGGCACGCTGATCCGGCAATGGGCCGACCCGTCGGTGCGCGCGGTCGTGCTCACCGGCGGGATGCGCGGAAAGTTCATCACACACTACAGCGTCGAGGAGCTGGCCCAGCTCGCGAGCGACCGGCCGATGCTTGCGGCGCTCGGCCGCAGCCTGAATCACGGCTACCACGAGCTGCTCGGGTCGCTGCGCGATCTGGCAAAGCCGGTGATCGCGGCGCTGAACGGCGACACCATGGGCGGCGGCTTCGAGCTCTCGCTCGCGTGCGACATCCGCATCGCCGCGGCGGGCGATCACCGCATCGGCCTGCCGGAGATCACGCTCGGCATCCTGCCCGGCGGCAGTGGAACGCAGCGGCTCTCCCGCCTTCTGGGTGCGAGCCGCGCGATCGACTTCATCCTGCGCGGGCGGATCTGCCGGCCAGAAGAGGCGCTCGCGTTCGGGCTCGTGCACGAGGTCGCCGACGACGCGCTGGCGCGCGCGAACGCGCTCGCCGCGGGTCTCGCCGAGCTCTCGCCGGTGGCCGTGGCCGAGATCAAACGCTCCGTGTACCAGGGATCGGAGCTGCACCTCGAGGCGGGGCTCGTGATCGAGGCCGAGGCGTTCATGACGACGATGCGCTCCGACGAGGGGCTCGCGGCGATGAACGAGTACGTGGCGCTCCCGCTCGAGAAGCGGCGCGGCTGGCTGGAGCGGCGCGCTCCGCTGTTGCACCCGAAGCGCTAGCCCGCGAAGGATGCCAGCGCCGCGCGCGCGACCACGTCGCCCCACTCCTGCACGAAGTGGCCCGCCTCGGGAAGCTCGAGCGGCGTCGGGCAGCCGCGGATCGTCGCGCGCAGCTCCTCCATCACGGGCTTGCCGAGCACCGGGTCTCGCAGGCCGATCGCCATGAAACTCTGGCCTCGCCACTCCTCGGCGAAGTACCTGCGCGCGCGCTGGCAGTGCTCGATTCCCGCCATGCCGGGCTCGACCGGAACCAGCTGCGGGAAGCGGCGCACTCCCGCCTTGTAGCGCGCGTCGGGAAACGGCGCGTCGTAGGCGGCGGCATCGAACGGATTCAGCGCGCCCGGCGAGGAGAGCGCGATCAGTCCCGCGACGGGGACGTCGTGGAATTGCGCGGCGAAGCTCTTCCAGGCCGCGAAGCCGGGCCCGAGCGACAGGCCTGCGGGAAGCGCGGTGTTCATCGCGATCAGGCTCGCGAAGCGGCCGGGCAGCTCCATCGGCAGCGTCAGCCCGAGAATCCCGCCCCAGTCCTGGACCACGAGCGTGACGTTGCGCAGGTCGAGCCGCTCGACCAGCCGCAGCAGGGACTCGCGGTGGAACGCGAACGTGTAGTCGGCGTCGCGGACCGGCTTGTCGGAGCGGCCGAAGCCGAACAGGTCGGGAGCCACGACGCGGCCGCCGGCCTCGCGGAAGACCGGGAGCATCTTCCGGTACAGGTACGACCAGGTCGGCTCGCCGTGCAGACACAGATAGGTGTCGCGCGGGTCGCGCGGGCCCTCGTCGACGTAGTGCATGCGCAGCCCCGCAAAGCCGGGCAGGTCCTCGACGTAATGCGGCGCCCAGGGAAAGAACGGGAGCACCCCGAAGCGCTCCTCCGGCGTGCGCAGCGCCTCGATTCCGCCGGTGCCCTCGCTCACCACGTGTCCACGCAGGGGCGCTTCTTGCCGGTCCGCGGCGCCGGCGGCGGCACCGAGCGCAGCGCGCGCGTGATCCAGCTTCGCGACTCGGCCGGGTCGATCACGTCGTCGATCTCGAAGTGCGACGCGGTCGAGACCGCCTTTCCGTGCTGGTACATGCGCTCCACCATCTGGTCGTAGAGCGCCTTGCGCTCGGCCGGGTTCTCGAGCGCGGCGAGCTCGTTGCGGTAGCCGAGCTTCACCGCGCCCTCGAGGCCCATTCCGCCGAACTCCCCCGTCGGCCAGGCGATCGTGAAGATCGGCGCCTTGAAGCTCCCGCCCGCCATCGCCTGCGCGCCCAGGCCGTAGCCCTTGCGCAGCACGATCGTGAAGTACGGCACCGAGAGGCTCGCGCTGGTCACGAACATTCGCGAAGCGTGTCGGACCAGCGCCGTCTTCTCGGCCTCGGGCCCCACCATGATCCCCGGCGTGTCGCACAGGAACAGCAGCGGCAGGTCGAACGCGTCGCAGAGCTGCATGAAGCGCGTCGCCTTGTCGGCGCCGTCGCTGTCGATCGCTCCGGCGAGGTGCGTCGGATTGTTCGCGATCACGCCGATCGGCCGGCCGTCGATTCGCGCCAGCGCCGTGACCATCCCCGGGCCGAAGCCGCGCCGGAGCTCGAGCACCGAATCGCTGTCGGCGAGCGTCTCGATCACGCGCCGCACGTCGTAGATGCGCAATCGGTTCTCGGGGATGATCGCGCGGAGCTCGCGTTGATCGGCGCAAGCCCCGTCGGGGAGCGCACCCTGGAAGTACGACAGGTACTTCCTCGCGACCTGCACGGCCTCGGCCTCGTCGCGGACCGCGATGTCGACCACGCCGTTTCGCACCTGCACGTCGAGCGGGCCGACCTCTTCGGGGCGGAACACGCCGAGCCCGCCGCCCTCGATCATGGCCGGGCCGCCCATGCCGATGTTCGAGCCCTGCGTCGCGATCACGACGTCGCAGCAGCCGAGCAGGGCGGCGTTTCCGGCGAAGCAGCGACCCGAGGTGATCCCGACCAGCGGCACCAGCCCCGACAGCCCGCCGAAGTAGTGGAACGCCATGCAGTCCAGGCCCGCCACGCCTAGCGCGTCGGTGTCGCCCGGCCGGCCGCCCCCGCCCTCGGTGAAGAAGACCAGCGGCAGGCGCCACTTCTCGGCCAGCTCGAACATGCGGTCCTTCTTGCGGTGGTTCTGCATGCCCTGCGTGCCGGCGAGCACCGTGTAGTCGTACGACATCAGAACGCAGCGCGCGGCGGACTCGCCGAAGAGCGCAGAATTCACCGCGCCGATCCCCCCGACCAGACCGTCGGCGGGCGTGCGTGCAATCAGGTCTTCGAGCGTGCGGCGGCGACGCTGCGCTGCGATCACGAGCGGGCCGTATTCGACGAACGTGCCCGGATCGCAGAGGTCCATCACGTTCTCGCGCGCGGTGCGCTGGCCGGTCTTGCGCCGCCGCTCGACCGCGTCGGGCCGCGCGTCGTCCTGACCGACCGCGTGTCGGTCGAGCACCTCGGCGAGATCCGGCCGGACGTGCTCGAGGTCGATCGCTCGGGTCTGCTCGCTCCTGGAAGGCGCGACGTCCGAGGGCTCCATGCGCAGCAGAACGCGGTCCGCGAAGACCGCGTCGCCCTTCGCCACCTCGATGCGCCGCACCACGCCGCCGCTCTCGGCCTCGACGACGTGTTCCATCTTCATCGCTTCCATCACGAGAAGCGGATGACCCGCGGCGACCATCTCGCCCTCACTCACGTCGACGGACACGATCGTGCCCTGGAGCGGAGCGCGCACTTCGAGCAGCCCCTCGGGCGGCGGCTCGGTGACGGTGGCGGCCTCAGGAGTCGCGGCGCGCGCCTTGCCGTAATCGAGTACCGCGAGCGGATCGCGCGCGTCGACCCGCGCGCCCGCAAGACCCGCGACCGGCGCCGCCGCCGGAATCGCCGCGAAGAAGCGCTGCTGCTCGGCGCGGCTCTGGCCGGAGACGAGCTCGGCCGCGTGATCCTCGACGAAGCGCGTGCTGATCCCGCCGGCCGCGAGCTCCCGCCGGGACAGCAGGCTCTGCAGGAACGCCAGATTCGTGGCCAGGCCTTCGATCCGGAACTCGCCGAGCGCGCGATACGCGAGCGCGAGCGCGTCCGCGAAGTCGGCGGACGGCGAGCGCACCACGAGCTTGGCGAGGAGCGAGTCGAAGCGGGGATTCGTCGTGTAGCCCGCGTAGCCGCAGGCATCCACGCGCAGGCCGCGTCCCGACGGCGGCTCGAACGCGGTGAGCGTACCGCCGGACGGCCTCGTGGTTCCGTCGTGCCCCATGGTCTCCGCGTTGATCCGCGCCTGAAGCGCGAAGCCGCGCGGCTCGTCGGAGCAGGCTCGATCGAGCCCGAGCTCGGCGAGCGTGCGTCCCGCGGCCAGGCCGAGCTGGGCGTGGACGAGGTCGATTCCCGTCACCTCCTCGGTCACCGTGTGCTCGACCTGCAAGCGCGCGTTGGCCTCGATGAAGGCGAAGCCGGGCTCGCCCGGCCGCGCGTCCAGATCGACGAGAAACTCGATCGTGCCCAGGTTGTCGAAGCGCGCGGCCTCGCCGAGGCGCACCGCGGCATCGAGCAGGCGCTGGCGAAGCGCCTTGTCCAAGCCCGGGCTCGGCGCGATCTCGACCAGCTTCTGGTTGCGCCGCTGCACGCTGCACTCGCGCTCCCACAGGTGCACCACCGCGCCCGAGCCGTCGCCCGCGATCTGCACCTCGACGTGGCGCGCGCGTGGCAGGAGCGCTTCGAGATACACCTCGTCGTTTCCGAAGGCGCTCTTCGCCTCGGAGCGGCAGCGCGGATACGCGGCCTCGAGCTCCGCCGCGCTGCGGACCGCGCGCATTCCGCGCCCGCCGCCGCCGGCGATCGCCTTGATCATCACCGCGCCGTGTCGGCGCTGGAACTCGAGCGCCTGGTCGAGATCGGCCGGGCCTTCCGTGCCGGGCAGCACCGGAATGCCGCAGCTCCGCGCGAGCATGCGAGCGCGAGCCTTGTCGCCGAAGGCCGCGAGCACGTCGGGCCGTGGCCCGACGAAGCGGATCCCCGCCTCGGCGCAGGCGATCGCGAAGGCGGGGTTCTCGGCCTGGAATCCGTAGCCGGGGTGGATCGCGTCGCAGTCCGCTTCGCGAGCCATCGCCACGAGCTGCGCGATGTCGAGGTACGCCGCGGCGCCGCTGCCGCGGAGCAAGCGCGCCTGGTCCGCGCGGCGGACGTGCAGCGAGCGTGCGTCGTCCTCGGAGTAGACCGCGACCGTGCGCAGGCCGCGCTCGGCGGCCGCGCGCGCGATGCGGATCGCGATCTCGCCACGGTTTGCGATCAGAAGGCTCGTGATGGTCATCGCCGCTCCCCCGGGATCGCGATCATCGCAGACGCGGGGAGACGAGTCCGTTGCGCAGCGCGGGCTCGCCGGTCGCGGTGCGCACCTCGAAGCGGGTCGAGCCGTCGGGCTCGGCCGCGAAGATGCGAAGTCCCAGGGTCTGGGGAAGCCGCACCATCGCGCCGAAGCGGCCGGCGACCCGTGCGACCCGCTCGGGGTCGAGGCCCGGCACTCGGTCGACGACCGCGCCGACGGCGAGCGCGAGCGTGGCCGTCCCGTGCAGGATGATCCCGGGCAGGCCCGCGCGTGCGGCGACCGCGGCGTCGGTGTGGATCGGATTCCAGATCCGCGCGCACTCCGTGTAGACGTGCGACGCGTTCGCGGCGACCGGGATCTCGAGCTCGCAGGCCGGCTCGGCCGCAGGTGAGATCGGCGCGGGGGCCTGCGGCTCGTCGCCGAGCGCGCGATCGCCGCCTTCCACTTCGACGCCGCGGAACAGCGAGCCGTACCAGGTCGTGCAGACCGGCTCGCCCGAGAGCTCGCGCGTCTCGAGCCTCACGACCTGGAACGCTCCGGACGGACGGCGTTCGACGCGGCTGATGCAGGCGCGCGTCTCGAGCTGCATCCCCGCGCGAAGCGGCGCGTGCAGCACCAGGTCGTGCGAGGCGTGCACGCCGCGAACACGCTCCTCGGAGGAGAGCCGCTCCCCGACGGGCAGGTGCCGCGTCGACAGGAAGGCGGGCCATTCGAAGCAGACCGGGAAGAGCGGGTGGGCCAGCACGTCCGGCCGGGAACGCGTATCGGTGTAGAGCGGACGCGAATCCCCCAGGCCCGCGGAAAAGGCCATCGTCCAGCGCGCGTCGATCGCGCTGCGCAGCGGCTCGCCGGAGATCCCGACGCTCAAGGAATCGAGCGGCACGCGGCCATTCTATCGTAGGATCACCTCTCAATTTGGAGGGCCTCCCTTTGCACACCGAGCTCTGCGATCGACTGGGCATCGAGTTCCCGATCTTCGCCTTCAGTCACTGCCGGGACGTGGTCGCCGCCGTCTCGCAGGCGGGCGGGTTCGGGGTGCTGGGTGCGGTGGGCTTCACGCCGGGACAGCTCGAGATCGAGTGCCGCTGGA
Organism: Deltaproteobacteria bacterium; assembly: GCA_016875225.1. Taxonomy (NCBI): domain Bacteria; kingdom Pseudomonadati; phylum Myxococcota; class Myxococcia; species Deltaproteobacteria bacterium. The sequence goes on along the minus strand of VGRW01000001.1, from coordinate 54,479 downwards.
TCGACGAGCACATCGGCGACCGGCCCTACGGCGTGGATCTGGTGATCCCGCAGAAGTACGAAGGGCAGGGCGAGATCGACCCGGCCAAGCTCGAGGCCCACCTTCGCTCGCTGATCCCCGCGCGCCACCGCGAGTTCGCGGCGAAGCTCCTCGCGGATCACGGAGTTCCCGAGCTGCCGCCCGAGAACCGCGCGCGCGAGCTGCTCGGCTGGACCGGCGCCACGGCGGCGCCGCAGCTCGAGGTCGCGCTGAAGCACGACAAGGTCCGGCTGATCGCGAACGCGCTGGGCACGCCGCCGGCCGACGTGATCGATCTGGTCCACCGCAGCGGCCGGCTGGTCGCCGCGCTCTGCGGGCGCGTGCACCAGGCCGTGCGCCACCGCGAGGCGGGCGTCGACATCGTGATCGCGCAGGGAACCGAGGGCGGCGGGCACACCGGCGATGTCGGCAGCCTCGTGCTCTGGCCGCAGGTGATCGAGGCGGTCGCGCCGGTTCCGGTGCTCGCGGCCGGCGGCATCGGCACGGGCTCGCAGATCGCCGCGGCGCTCGCGCTCGGCGCGCAGGGAGTCTGGACCGGATCGCTCTGGCTCGCCGTCGAGGAAGCCGAGGCGCAGCCCGCGCAGATCGAGTCGTACCTGCGCGCCAGCAGCGAAGACACGGTCCGCACCCGCTCGTTCACGGGCAAGCCGTGCCGGATGCTGCGCAACGACTGGACCGAGGCGTGGGAGCGCGAGGACGCTCCGAAGCCGCTGGGCATGCCGCTGCAGGGAATGGTCACGATGGACGCGATCGCGCGCACCGGCCGCTACGCCTCGTCGCCGCACGCGCAGGCGGTCGCGTTCAACCCGATCGGCCAGACGGTCGGGCTGATCCACGAGGTGCAGTCCTGCCGCGAGCTGATCTACGAGCTCGTCCTTGGCTACGTCGAGGCGAGCGAGCGACTCGCGCAGCTTCAGCCGCGCTGAGACGAGAGGGGGAAAGCATGGCGATTCTCGAGAGCGAGCTGCGACAGGCCCGGAACTGGTCGGCGGACGCCAAGGGATCGATCCACGACGACGCGACCGCCGGAAAGCTCGGCTTCCGCGGCGGAACCGTCGCGGGAAGCATCCACATGGACCAGTTCCCGCCGCTGCTGCTCGGCTGCTTCGGTGAGCGCTTCTTCCGCGACGGCGCGCTCTCGCTGTACTTCCTGAACGCCACCGTCGATCGGGAGCCCGTGCGCGCCTTCGCCGAGGAGCCGAGCTCCGGCTCGACGCAGGTCCGGATATGGATGAAGCGCGAGGACGGACTCGACGTGTCCGAGGGAACCGCCTCGGTCGGCGACGCGTCGAAGTCGGCGCTTCGCGAGCGGGACCTGCGCGCCTGCGATCCGGGCGAGCTGCGCATGCTCCGCGGGCTCGCGCCCGGCACGTCGCTCGGCGAGACGAAGGTCCGGCTCGGGCCGGAGCGGCAGCGCGAGCGGATCGAGCGCGGGCTCTGCAGTGGCCCGCTCGGCTGGTACACGGGGCCGTCGCCGTTCGGCGGTCCGATCGCCGCTCCGTCCGCGCTGGTCGAGCTGCTCTGGGCGCCGCCGACGAAGGCGCTGCGACCCCACGTCGGCGAGGCCGTCGGCCTGTTCGGCGCGATCGAGGTCGCGCACCTGGCCGGTCCGGTCTTCCTCGACCAGACCTACACCGTGACGGGTCAGGTCGTGGCGGTCGGCCAGAGCCCGAAGACCGAGACCCTGTGGTTCGACGCGCTCGCGAGCGATGCGGGCGGACGCGGCGTCGCGAGCATGCGCATGCTGCTCCGCTTCATGAAGGCCTCGTCGCCGCTGTACTCCTGAGAGCCCCGCGCGCCGGAGGCGCGGCTGTCCGCGAGCGCGCACTGCCGGGCGGATCTGCGCCCCGGCCACTCCCGAACGGCTGTCCGAGCCGCGCGCAACCGGTACTCTCTCGCGCCCCCGCACCGATCCGCTCGCCTGGAGATCCCCATGACCGCCAAGCTTCGCGCGTTCCTTCGCGACTTCTGGACCCTGGCGGCTCCGTACTGGAGCTCGGAGGAGCGCTGGAAGGCGCGCGGGCTGCTGCTCGTCGTCGTGTGCATGAGCCTCGGTCAGGTGTATCTGCTGGTTCAGCTCAACACCTGGAACCGCGACTTCTTCGACGCGCTGCAGCAGTACGATCAGAGCGCCTTCGGCGCGTTGCTTCTGCGCTTCGCGATCCTCGCCGCGATCTTCATCGCGGCCGCCGTCTACAGCATGTACCTGCAGCAGATGTTGCAGATTCGCTGGCGCCGCTGGCTGACCGAGCGCTACGTGGGCGATTGGCTGGAGGGGCGAGCGTACTACCGGATGCGGCTGCTCGACGTCGGCACCGACAACCCGGACCAGCGCATCGCGGACGATCTGCGCCTGTTCGTCGAGCAGAGTCTCGGGCTCTCGCTCGGGCTTCTGAGGCAGGTCGTCACGCTCGCGTCGTTCGTCGCGATCCTCTGGGGGCTCTCGGGCGCGTTCTCGTTCAGCGTGGGGGGCGTCTCGCTCGCGCTTCCGGGTTACATGGTGTGGGCTGCGCTCGCCTACGCGATCGCCGGGACCTGGCTCACGCACAGGATCGGACGGCCGCTTCCGCGGCTCAACTTCAACCAGCAGCGCTTCGAGGCGGACTTCCGCTTCAGCCTGGTGCGCGTGCGGGAGAGCGCGGAGGGGATCGCCCTGTACCGCGGCGAGGGCGACGAGGCGCGGCGGCTCTCGGATCGCTTCGGCGACGTGTGGCGGAACTGGTGGGAGATCATGCGCCGGCAGAAGCGGCTGCGGACCTTCACCGTCGGCTTCGATCAGGCCGCGGTGCTCTTCCCGTACCTGACCGCGGCTCCGCGCTACTTTGCGAAGGAGATCACGTTCGGCGCGCTCACGCAGACGGCGAACGCGTTCGGCCGGGTGCAGGACGCGCTCTCGTTCTTCGTCGCAGCCTACATCGAGATCGCCGACTGGAAGGCCACCGTCGATCGCTTGATCACGTTCCGCGGCGCGCTCGCGGCCATGCACGGGCAGGCGCCCGAAACCGCCGGGATCGAGCTCGCCGAGGGGGCGGGCGATGCCATCGTGTTGCAGGGGCTCTCACTGGCGCTTCCCGGTGGAGAGACGCTGCTGCGCGGGGTCGAGGCGAAGCTCTCGCGCGGCGAGGCGGTGCTGCTGACCGGCCCGTCCGGAAGCGGCAAGAGCACTCTCTTCCGTGCGCTCGCGGGAATCTGGCCGTTCGGCCGCGGGCGGATCGAGCGGCCCGACACCGAAAGGTGTCTGTTCCTGCCGCAGAAGCCCTACCTGCCGATCGGCAGCCTGCGCGGCGCGGTGTCGTACCCGTCCGCCGAGGGCGCCTTCCCGGACACCGAGATCGGCCGCTGGCTGGCGGAGTGCCGGCTCACCCACCTGGTCGAGAAGCTGGACGAGCACGACCACTGGGAGCAGCGGCTCTCGCCCGGCGAGCAGCAGAGGCTCGCCTTCGCGCGAGCGTTCCTGCACAGGCCGCAGTGGCTCTTCCTCGACGAGGCCACCTCCGCCCTGGACGCCGGGAACGAGGAGCACCTCTACGCCCTGGTCGCGAGCGAGCTGCCGGGAACCACGCTGGTCAGCATCGGGCATCGGACCGCGATCGAACGGTTCCACCGGCGCCGGCTGCAGATCACCGGGGAAGGGGCCCTGGTGTCCCTACCTATTGGCGAGGCCACCGCGCCGGCGGGCTAGCCGGCCGAATCTGGCGATTCCTCGCAACAGCCGCGGGTTGGATCAAATCTTGCCAGTGGCATGCGAATCCGTATGTCAATGCCGAATAAGCCAATGATTTCGGTGGCTTGGGCTTGTATCGCGGGTCGGCGGTGTGGTACTGATCGCCCGTTCGTCGAGCAAGAACCGCCGGCGAAATCGAAATGGAGTTGGACATGCGGACGTTCCTGCAGAGAGCCGTGGTCGGGGTCGTGATCGTTGCGGGGCTCGCCGGCTTCTCGAGCCGTGCCGCCGCGGTGACGGTCGACAGTGTCGGCGACAGCTTCACCGTGAACTTCGGCGGGAACATCAAGGGCGTCGACGTCTCCGGTCTCTCCGCATCCGCTCTCTTCGAGGTGACGTCGATCTCGGGCAACACGCTCGTGATGGACATCACCCTCACGAACACCACCAGCGTGCTCTGGGAGTCGGCACGAGTCAGCGCGTTCGGTTTCAACACGAATCCCGAGATCGTCAGCGCGTCGGTCGACAGCACGGTGTTCGCGAACGTGAACCTGGGCGGTCAGTTCCCGAACGGCTTCGGCTCGGTCGATCTGTGCGTGATCAACAATCGCAACAACTGCACGGGCGGCCGCAAAGGCGGTTTGACCATCGGGCAGTCCACGGGCATCACGCTCTCCCTCACGTTCCAGAACCCGATCAGCGCCGTCGATCTCGACAACTTCGGCGTGCGCTACCAGAGCCTGACCTCGAGCGCGCTCGGCTTCGACGGCGCCTCGGGAACCGGCCGACCCAGCAATCCGATTCCGGAGCCCCGCTCGACGGCGATGTACCTGCTCGGCGGCCTGCTCGTGGCGGGACTGATCCGCAAGCAGCTGGTGGCGGCTCGCTAGTTCGGGCGTAGACTCGGGTCGAGATGACGCTCGACCCGGCGAAGCTCGGCGCAAATCCGCCGCGTCGCACCCGGATCGTCGTCCCCTGCTACAACGAGGCCGCGCGCCTGGACGCGGGCGCGTTCCGGGCCTTCGCTGCGCGCGAGCCCTCGGTCGGGTTCGTGCTCGTGAACGACGGCAGCCGCGATGGGACGCCCGCGCTTCTGCGCGAGCTGGAGGCGGGCGATCGCGATGCCTTCTCGGTCGTCGACCTGCCGCGAAACGTCGGCAAGGCGGAGGCCGTTCGCGCAGGGCTCCTCGCCGCGTTCGGCTCGAGCGTTGAGTTCGTCGGCTACTGGGACGCCGATCTCGCGACCCCGCTCGAGGAGATCCCGCGCTTCGTCGAGGTGCTGACACGTCTGCCGGGGATCGACCTGGTCTTCGGCGCGCGCGTGCAGCTGCTCGGTCGGAGCGTGCGGCGCAGCAGCGTGCGCCACTACCTGGGCCGCATCTTCGCGACCGCGGTCTCGCACGTGATCGGCCTGCCGATCTACGACACGCAGTGCGGCGCGAAGCTGATGCGGCGCACGCCCGAGCTCGCGGCGTTGTTCGCGACCCCCTTCGCGGTCGGCTGGACGTTCGACGTCGAGATCCTCGCGCGGCTGATCCGATCGCGAGAGGGAGGACGGCTCCCGCCCGCCGCCGAAGCCGTCTACGAGCTTCCGCTCGACCGCTGGCACGACGTCGCGGGGTCGAAGGTCCGGCCGGTCGATTTCTTCGTCGCGTTCTTCGAGATCGCGAAGATCTGGTACAGATATCGCTGGAGGGGCGAGTGAGTCGGCGAAGAGTGCAACGGCCGCCACTGGTGCGATTGCGCGAGCCGGAGGTCGCGCGCGTGCGCGAGCTGCTCGGCGAGATGGTCGGGCGCCGCGTGGTCGTCGTGGGCGACGCGACCCTGGACGCCTACGTCGTCGGCGAGGTCGAGCGGATCTCTCCCGAGGCCCCGGTTCCGGTGCTCGCGGTCGAGCGCGAGGAGTTCATGCTCGGCGGCGCGGCCAACGTCGCGAAGTGTTTGGTCGCGCTCGGCGCCCAGGCGCGGCTGTGCACGGTGATCGGCGACGACGCCGATGGCGCGATCTTCCGCAGCGAGGCGGCGAACCTGGGCATTGCCCAGGCGGGAATCCTCTCCGATCGCGAGCGGCTCACCACGCGCAAGACGCGCATCGTCGCGCGTCACCAGCAGGTGATCCGGCTGGATCGCGAGACCGTGGCTCCGCTCTCTGCGGCGCTCGAGAAGCGCCTGCGCGCGCGGATCGCCTCGGCCGTGCGCGCGGCCGACGCGGTGATCCTGTCCGATTACGCGAAGGGCGTGTTGACGCCGGCGGTCTGCCGCGCCGCGATCGCGGCGGCCGGAACCCGGCCCGTGCTCGTCGATCCGAAGAGCCCGCCCTGGGAGCCGTTTCGCGGCGCCACGGTGCTGAAGCCGAATCTGCGCGAGGCGGAGTCGTTCGCGGGCTCGCCGCTCGCGAGCTCGGACGACGCGTCGCGAGCGGCGCTCGCAATGGCGGCGGAGCTCGGCGTCGGCCACGTCCTGATCACGCGCGGACAGGCGGGCATGACGCTCGCGAGCTCCGCGCGTGACGGTGAGAGCGCCGTGGTCGAGATCGCCGCGCGTCCGCGCGAGCTCGTCGACGTGACGGGCGCGGGTGACGTGGTGGCGGCGAGCGTCGCGCTCGCGCTCGCGGCGGGAGCCGAGATCGGCGAGGCGGCGTGGATCGCGAACGTCGCGGCGGGCGTGAAGGTCGGGAAGTTCGGAGCGGCCACCGTCACGGGGCAGGAGATCCTCGCCGAGCTCGGCGCGAAGAGCGCTCGCTCCCACGAGAAGGTCTTGGATCGCGACCAGGCCGCCGAGCTTGCCGCGAAGCTTCGCGGGCAGGGGCGAAGCGTGGTGTTCACCAACGGCTGCTTCGACATCCTCCACCTCGGTCACGTCCGCTACCTCGAACGCTCGCGCGCGCTTGGCGAGGCGCTGATCGTGGGCGTGAACACGGACGCCTCGGTACGCCGGCTCAAAGGGGCGGGCCGTCCGCTCCAGAGCGAGCACGACCGCGCGCAGATCCTGGCATCGCTCGAGTGCGTCGACGCCGTCGTGCTCTTCGACGAGGACACGCCGCTGCGGCTGATTCGCGCGCTGCGCCCTGCGGTCCTGACGAAGGGCGCGGACTACAAGACCAAGCGCGACGTGGTCGGCTGGGACGCGGTCGAGAAGTGGGGCGGACGCGTGGAGCTGGTGGAGCTGGTCGCCGGCCGGTCGACCTCGAGCCTGGTCTCGAAAGCGCGAACCTAGCGACGCGCCTGATCTTTCGTCGCTGTGCGAGATCGGGCTTGCGATTAATCGAACGATCGAATAATTTCGACCCGTGGCCAGCCGAAAGACGCCAGCGCGGAGCCGACGGGTAGGGCGACCGGTTCGGAGCGAATCGGCGGACGACGTGCGCAAGCGCCTGGTCGAGGTCGCGCGCGAGCTCTTCGTCCGACGCGGTTTCGGCGAGGTCGGAATCCGCGAGATCGCGCGCGCGGCGGGCGTCACGCCGGGAATGATCTCGTACTACTTCGGCGGGAAAGTCGGCCTGTACGAGGCGATGCTCGCCTCGGTCTTCGAGGAGATGTTCGGACGCGTGCGGGAGCTCGCCGCGAAGCCCGCCGAGGGCAAGGGGCCGCTCGCTTCGCTGATCCGCACGTACATCGCGACGATCGCGGACCATCCGTGGGTGCCGCTGCTCCTTCTGCGCGAGATCGTGACCGGAGACTCTCGTGCGCGGGCTCGCTTCATCGAGCGCTTCGCCTCGCGTGTCTCCAGTCTTCTCCCGAGCCTCGTCGAAGCGGAGATCGCGCGCGGCGAGCTGCGCGCGGATCTCGACCCGAAGCTCGCGGTGCTCTCGCTGCTCGGGATGAGCTTGTTCCCGTTCCTGGCCCACCCGCTCGCGGGCAAGGTGTTCGGCTACGAGCTCGACCCCGCATTTGCCGAACGACTTCTCGCGCACACGACGCAGCTCTTCTTCGACGGCGCCCGCCCGCGCGCGGAGACGACGTGAGGAGCCGCGGGCTCGTCGCGCTCGCGCTCTGGCTCGGCGCCTGCGGCGCCGACCCGGCCGATCTGCCGTCGCTCGGAACCCTGGAACGGGATCGGATCGAGCTCGTCACGGAGGCCAACGAGCCGATCGCCTCGATCCCGGTTCGCGAGGGCGAGTCGGTCGTCGCGGGCCAGCTCCTGCTCGCGCAGGACGACGCGCTTCTCGCGGCGCAGCGCGCTCGCTTCGCGGCTGTGCGCGACCAGCTGGGCGCGCGTCTGGCGGAGCTCGAGCGCGGACCGCGCGCCGAGCGCATCCGGGAGGCGCGCGCGCGACTCGTCGGAGCGGAAGGAACCCTGCGCAACGCGAGCTCCGAGTGGGAGCGCGCCCGCGCGCTCGAACGGCAAGCCTTCGAGTCCGCGGCGACGCGGGATCGGACGCGCTCGCGGCTCGACGAGGCACTCGCACGCCGCGACGAGGCGCGCGCCGCGCTCGAGGCCCTCGAGAGCGGAAACACCTCCGAGGAGCTCGAGCAGGCGCGCGCGGGGCTGGCCGGCGCCGAGGCCCAGCTTGCCGAGATCGAGGTCCGAATTGCACGTCTCGAGGTGCGCGCTCCGTGCGCGGCGCGCGTGGATGCGCTGCCGTTCGAGCTCGGCGAGCGCCCACCATCTGGCGCGGTCGTGGTGATCCTGCTCGCGGCGGGTCCGCCGTATGCGCGCGTCTACGTGCCGGAGCCGGTGCGCGCGCGAATCGGCAGCGGAAGCCGCGCGCGTGTCCAGGTCGCGGGGCTCGAGGCCGAGCTCGACGGTCGCGTGCGCAGGCTCGCGAACGAGGCGGCCTTCACGCCGTACTACGCGCTGTCCCAGTACGACCGCGGGCGTCTTTCGTACCTCGCCGAGGTGGAGATCGGCGGCGACGCGACGGCAGCGCTGCCGACCGGCGTGCCGGTGGAAGTCCGCTTCGTCCTCGATTCGGACGCGAGCTCACGCACCGAGGGTCCGCCTCGATGAGCTCGGAGATCGCGATCCACACCCGAGGACTCACGCGCCGCTTCGGCCGTCTCGTCGCCGTGGATCACGTCGATCTCGAGATTCCGCGCGCCGCGATCTACGGCTTCCTCGGCCCCAACGGCTCGGGAAAGTCGACCACGATCCGCATGCTCTGCGGACTTCTCACGCCGAGCGAGGGCGAGGCGGAGGTGCTCGGGCTGCAAATGCCGCGCGACGCCGAGAAGCTGCGCCGCAAGCTCGGCTACATGACCCAGCGCTTCTCGCTGTACGAGGACCTCTCGGTGCGCGAGAACCTGGAGTTCCTCGCAGAGATCTACTCCCTCGATTCCGCGCGGCGTGCGGCGCGGATCGCGGCGCTGCTGGACGAGTTCCGGCTCGCCGACCGCGCGGAGCAGCGCGCGGGCACGCTCTCGGGTGGCCAGCGTCAGCGGCTTGCGCTCGCCGCGGCCACACTGCACGAGCCCGAGCTGCTCTTCCTCGACGAGCCGACCAGCGCCGTCGACCCGCAGAGCCGTCGCGACTTCTGGGAGAGTCTGTTCGATCTGGTCGAGCGGGGCACGACGATCCTCGTCTCGACGCACTACATGGACGAGGCGGAGCGCTGCCACGGCCTTGCGATCCTCGACCGCGGGCGGATCGTCGCGTCGGGAGCGCCCGAGCGCCTGATGCGCGAGATCGACGCGGCCGTGCTCGAGATCGAGGGGTCGGAGCTGCGCGCGGTGCGCGAGGTGCTCGCGCAGATCCGCGAGGTGCAGAGCGTCGCCCAGCTCGGCCAGCGGCTGCACGCGCTGGTCGACCGCGCGGTCGCCGAGCCGGAGGTTCGCCTGGCGCGTGCGCTCGACAGCGCTGGAGTCGAGGCGAGGGTGTCGCTGGCGCGCGCGAGCCTCGAGGACGTCTTCGTGGCAGCGACGCGCGGCCGGCGCGAGTCGGAGGTTCGCGCGTGACGGGCCTCTCGCGCTCGCTCTCGCGCGTGGCCGCGATCGCGCGAAAGGAGTTCCGCCACCTGCGCCGCGACCGCCTCACGGGCGGTAGGGTCGCCGGCGTTCCGCTGATGATGACGGTCCTGTTCGGTTACGCGATCAACCAGGACGTGCGCCACCTGCGCGCGGGCGTCGTGGATCTCGCAGGAACGCAGAGCGCGCGCTTGCTCGTGCAGGAGGCGCAGGCGACGCAGGTGATCGACGTCGTCGCGAGGGCGGAGTCCGTCGCGGCGCTCGAGCAGCTTCTCGTCGCGGGCCGGATCGCGGTCGGGATCGTGATCCCTGCGGACTTCGAGCGCCGTTCGGCGAAGGGTGATCGGGCGCGCGCGCAGCTCCTGGTCGATGGCGGCGATCCGATCGTGCTCGGCGCCGCGCGCGGCCTGGTCTCGCTGCCGGTCGCCGACCGCTTCGCGAATCCCGCGCTCGCGGCGTGGCCCCGCGCGCCGACCTTCGAGCTTCGCGCCTACTACAACCCTGAGCGGCGCTCGCCGGTCCACATCGTTCCCGCGCTCTGCGGCGTGATCCTCACGCTCACGCTCGTGCTCTTCACCGCGGTCGCGATCGTGCGCGAGCGGGAGCGCGGCAATCTCGAGCTCTTGATCACGACTCCGGTCCAGACGCCGGAGCTCATGATCGGGAAGATCGCGCCGTACGTGGGGATCGGATACGCGCAGGTCACGCTGATCCTGCTGCTCGGCCGCTACGTCTTCGGCGTGCCGATCCAGGGCAGCCTGATCGACCTGTACCTGGGAAGCGGCGTCTTCGTCGCGGCGGCGCTGACCTTCGGCCTGCTGATTTCGACGCTGGCCGAGACCCAGTTCCAGGCGTTCCAGCTGGCATTCGTGACGTTCCTGCCGCAGATCCTGCTCTCGGGTTTCATGTTCCCGTTCGACGGGATGCCCTGGCCCGCTCGCTGGCTGGCCGAGGTGCTCCCGCTCACGCACTTCCTGCGCATCGTGCGCGGAATCATCCTGCGGGGCGCGACGCTCGGCGACGTCTGGCCGGACATCTGGCCGCTGCTGCTCTTCTTCGCGGTCGCGATCAGCCTCTCGATCCTGCGCTTCCGGAAGCGCCTGGACTGACGAAGACCGCGCGCTCGGATACCTTGCCGCCACCTCCCTCCCCGGAGTGCGAATGCTCGAGAAGTGGCAGGCCGCGGTTCTCGGTCTGGTCGAGGGAATCACCGAGTATCTGCCGGTGAGCTCCACCGGCCATCTGATCCTGACCCAGTCGCTGCTGGGGCTCGACGATCCGGCGACGAAGCCCGCGCTCGACGCGTTCTCGATCGTGATCCAGGGAGGCGCGATCCTGGCCGTGCTCGGCCTGTACTGGCCGCGCGTGCTGCAGATGCTGCGCGGGGTCGCCGGGCGCGACGAGGTCGGCAGGCGCCTGCTCGTGAACCTCGCGATCGCGTTCCTGCCCGCGGCGCTCGTGGGGCCGACGATCGACGATTGGCTCGAGCAGAATCTGTTCAGCCCGCTTCCCGTGCTCGCCGCGTTGCTCGCGGGTGGCGTCTGGATGATCTGGCTCGATCGGAATCGCGACGATTCGAACGCCGCGCGCGGGCTCACGCTCGCGGAGCTCGACTGGAGACACTCGGTCGCGATCGGCCTGCTCCAGTGTGTCGCGATGTGGCCCGGGACGTCGCGCTCGATGATGACGATCGCCGGCGGGACCTGGGTGGGCCTGCGCCCGCGCGAGGCCGCGGAGTTCTCGTTCCTGCTCGGTGTTCCGACGCTGGGCGGGGCGTGTCTGTACCGACTGGCGAAGAACCTGATCTCCGCCTCGCGAAACGGAACCCCCGACCTGATCGAGACGCTGGGCGCGGGCTCCGTGCTGGTGGGAATCGCCGTCGCCACGCTCTCGGCGGCGCTCGCCGTGCGCTGGCTCGTCGCGTTCCTGAATCGACACGGGCTCGCGGCGTTTGGCTGGTATCGGATCGCTCTCTGCGCCGTGATGGCGCTGGCGCTCTGGACCGGCTGGGTGAGGATGGTCTGAGCGACCGCGCGGCGGGGGTCGAGACGCTAGCTCGGCGCGCCCACGAGCAGCGGCAGAACCTGGCCGATCGGGCCGCGCACGACCGCGTCCGCTAGATCGTCCATCTCGGTCGGATCGGCGTTCACGATCACGATTCGCGCGCCGGCGCGCTTTGCCACCGGGACCACGCCTGCGATCGGAAACACCGAGAGCGTGCTTCCGATCGCGAGCAGCAGGTCGCAGCTCTCCGCCGCCGCCTCCGCGCGCTCCAGGTCGCGCGCGACCAGGTTCTGGCCGAACGAGATCGTCGCCGACTTCAGGATTCCGCCGCAGCTGCGACACTCGGGGTCGTCCTCGCCGGCGCGCACCCGCGCGAGCGCGCGCTCCATCGGAGCGCGCTCGCCGCAGTCGAGGCAGGCCACCTCGTGCAGCGTGCCGTGGATCTCCACCACGCGCTCCGGCGACGAGCCGGCGGCCTGGTGCAGACCGTCGACGTTCTGGGTGATCAGCAGCTCGAGCCGTCCGGTCCGCTCGAGCGCCGCGAGCGCCAGGTGACCGGCGTTGGGTTTGGCCTGCCAGGCGGAGGATTCGAGCCGACTTCGCCAGGCGCGCCTCCGCACCTCCGGATCGGAGACGTAGTGGGAGAGGGTCGCCATCTTCTCTGCGCCGGGGTTGCGGGTCCAGACTCCCTTCGGGCCCCGGAAATCGGGAATGCCGGATTCGGTCGAGATCCCCGCCCCGGTCAGGGCGACGATCCGCCGCGCCTCTGCGATCCACCCGGCGACCTCCGAGAGGTCCGATCTCGCATCGCTCATCATTTCATTCTCGCATGCACTGGCGCGCTCGGACGAAATTCTCCTACGATCCGACCATGAGCGAACACCCGACGTCGTACCACTGTCCGAAGCTCCAGCCTCGGCGGATCGACGGAAAGGGAGGCCGAGCGCTGGTCGTGCGAGAGCCGATCGAGGCCGGCGAGCTGGTCGTGGTCTGGGGCGGCGAGGTGCTGCACGCCTCGCGGCTCGAGTCTCTCTCTCCCGCGGAGCGGCTGCTCACGATCCAGGTCGAAGAGGATCTGTACCTGGTCTCGGCGACGGACGGCCCCGCGGACTGGGTCAATCACTCGTGTGCCCCGAACTGCGGGCTCTCCGGGCAGATCGCGCTGGTCGCCATGCGCCGGCTCGAGCCCGGCGAGGAAGTCTGCTTCGACTACGCGATGAGCGACGGGTCGCCGTACGACGAGTTCTCGTGCGGCTGCGGCGCTGCGACCTGTCGCGGCCAGATCCGCGGCGACGACTGGAACCGCCCGGAGCTCTGGAAGCGCTACAGGGGGCATTTCTCGCCCTACCTTCAGCGGCGCATCGACGCCAAGCTGGCGGCCAGGCGGCGAGTGCGTTCTCATGCCGATACGGGGCGGCAGGTCGGGCAGCAGGGGAGGCGAACGTGAGCGAGCCAGTCCAGGAGTACACCGGAGCGATCGACCGAGGCCTCGAGGGCGTCGTCACGTGCACGACCTCGATCAGCACCATCGAGGGCTCGACGCTGCTGTATCGCGGCTACACGATCGAGGACCTCGCCGCGCACGCGAGCTTCGAGGAGGTCGTCTACCTGCTCTGGTACGGCTGGCTGCCGACCCGCCGCGAGCTGGAGGAGTTCTCGACCGACCTCCACCACAGCATGGCGCTGCCGCCCGAGTCGTTCGGCTGGTTCCACGGGCTCCCGACGCGCGTGCACCCGATGGACTTCCTGCACGCGGTGATCGCCGGCATGACGCTGCACGATCCCGACGCGAATCTGGTGAACGCCGCCGCGACGCTGCGCAAGTCGACGCGCCTCGCCGCCCGGATCGGCACGATCGTCACCGCCTACCAGCGCGTGCGCAGCGGCCAGTGGCCGCTGCAGCCGCTGCCCGACCAGTCGATCGCCTGGAACTTCCTCTACATGCTGAAGGGCGTGGAGCCCGACGAGCAGGAGGTCCGGCGCTTCGACACCTGCCTGATCCTGCACGCGGACCACGAGCTCAATGCCTCGGCGTTCTCGGCGCGCGTCACCTCGAGCACGCTCTCCGGGATCTACTCCAGCGTGATGGCGGCGATCGGCACGCTTAAGGGCCCGCTCCACGGCGGCGCGAACGAGCAGGTCGCGCGGATGCTGCTCGAGATCAAGTCGCCCGATCGGCTCGAGGCCTGGCTCGAGGCCGCGCTCGCCAGCGGCGAGAAGATCATGGGCTTCGGCCACCGCGTGTACAAAGAGGGCGACCCTCGCGCGAAGATCCTGAAGGCGATGAGCCGCGAGATCACGCGCGAGGTCGGTCATCCCGAAATGTACGAGATGAGCGCGCGCCTCGAGGAGCTGATGGGTCAGCGCAAGGGGCTGATCTGCAACGTCGACTTCTACTCGGCGTCGGTCTACCACAGCATGGGCATCCCGATCGACCTGTTCACGCCCGTGTTCGCGACCAGCCGCGTCGCCGGCTGGTGCGCGCACGTGCTCGAGCAGTACCAGAACAACCGGATCTACCGGCCGCGCGGGAAGTACGTCGGACCCACCGGAGAGGTCTACACGCCGATCGACGAGCGCTGAGGCCGGCTCGATCCGAGGCCTGGCTCCGAGCCCGTGACCGCACTCCTTCCCGGCGAGCTCGCGCTTCTCCTGCTCGCGGTGGGCCTGCTGCTCGCCACGGCGCAGCTCTGCGCGTCCGGTGCGCGTGCTCTCGGCCAGCCGTCCGTCCTCGGCGAGCTGCTCGCCGGAATCCTGCTCGGCCCCACGCTCTTCGGGCGCATCGCTCCCGAGCTCTCTGCGGCGCTCTTTCCGCTCGAAGGTGGACAGGCCGCGGCGTTCCAGGGTCTCTCGGTGATCTCGATCGTGCTCTTCCTGGCCGTGGCCGGGCTCGAGGTGGATCTCGGCCGGCTGCTCGCCCGGCTGCGCGTCGCGTCCAGCGTCGGCCTCGCGGGAATCCTGGTTCCGTTCGCATTCGGCTTCGGGGCCGCCTACGCCTGGCCGGCGGGATTGGGCGCCGACGGCTCGGCCGACCCCGGGGTCTTCGCGCTCTTCATCGGGACGGCGCTCTCCATCTCGGCGCTGCCGGTGATCGCGAAGACACTCGTCGACCTCGACCTCTACCGCACCGATCTCGGCGCGCTCATCGTCGGGGCCGCGGTCTTCAACGACCTGATCGGCTGGACGCTGTTCGGCGTGGTGGTCGCCACGTTCACGACCGGCGCTCCGACGATCTCGGGCGTGGCCGGCGGGATCGGGCTGACGCTCGCGGCCGTCGCGCTCGCGCTCAGCGTGGGCCGAGCGCTGGTCCTTCGGATCTTGCGCTGGATCGGGAGCGGCGCCCGCGACTCGGGGGGGATCGTCGTCTTCGTCGTCTGCGCGGCCCTTGCGTCGGCGGCCCTGTCCGAGCTCAGCGGCCATGGCGCGCTGATGGGCGCGTTCCTCGCCGGCGTGGTGATGGGCGGGACGCTCGAGACCTCGCCGCGGCGCCTGATCGCGCTCGAACGCCTGGTCGGGGTCGTCTTCGCGCCGCTCTTCTTCGGAAGCCTGGGTCTGCGCGCCGACTTCGTCGCGAGCTTCGACCCCTGGCTCGTCGTCGTCGTCTTCGCGATCGCCTGCGTCGGGAAGGTGATCGGCTGCGGGTTGGCCGCGCAGTGGAGCGGCCTGCCGCTGCGCGAGGCCTGGGCGGTTGGATTCGGCATGAACGCGCGCGGCGCGATGGAGATGGCGATGGCGTTCGTCGCGCTCCAGTACCGGATCATCTCGGAGGAGCTCTTCGTCGCGCTCGTGGTGATGGCGCTCGCGACGTCGGCCATGAGCGGCCCGGCGATGCGCTGGCTGGTGGGGCGCCGCACGCGCCGGCTCTTCCTGGCGCACCTGCAGCCGCGCACGTTCGTGCCGATCCTGGCCGGCGAGGACCGCACCGAGGTGATCCGAGCGCTTGCCCGAGTCGCCGCGCCGGCCGCGGGTCTCGGAGCCGAGGTTCTCTGCGAGGCCGTGCTCGCGCGCGAGGCGATCATGCCGACGGGCGTGGGGCAGGGGATCGCGATCCCGCACGCGCGCATGCCCGGACTCGGCGCGCCGGTCGTCGCGCTCGGGCTCTCGAACCTCGGAGTGGACTTCGGCGCGCCCGACGGCGAGCTCGCGCGGCTCGTGGTGCTCGTCGTCACTCCAGAGCACGACGACCTGATCCAGATCGAGCTTCTCGCGGAGATCGCGCGCTCTCTCCAAAACGCGGAAACCCGCCTTGCGGTGTCGCACGCGCGCAGCTTCGAGGACCTTGCCGACGCGCTGCGCGCTGCGCCGCATCCGGGGGGGAAGGGCTAGCCGGTGGGCGAGGACGGGGGGAAGCAGCCGCCGAGCAAGGAGTCGATCGCCAGCCAGCTGCTTCGCGGCGCGTGGCGGATGATCGTGCTCGTGGTCGGAGGGACGGTGCTCCTGATCGGCGTCGCCATGATCGTCCTGCCCGGCCCCGCGTTCGTCGTGATTCCCGCGGGTCTGGCGATCCTCGCTAGCGAGTTCGTCTGGGCGCGCCGCCTGCTCGTGCGCGTGCGGGACTACGCGCGCAATTCGCTCGGCCGGACCTAGCGCGGCGCGACGCGCTGGCCCTCGGCCAGGTCCGCGGCCTCGCCCACGACGAGAGCCTCGCCGCCGGAAAGCCCCTCGAACACCACCGCCTGCTCGCCCTGATTGGCGCCGGTGCGCAGCGCCTGCCGGCGCAGGCGGCCATTGGTGACGACCCAGGCGTAGCTCCCGTTCGCATCGCTGCGCACGGCCGAGCGCGGCGCGAGCACGAGCGCGGGACCGCCGGCACGGGCAGGCTCTTCGTCACCGAGAAAGTGGATCCGCACGCTCATGTCGGGGAGCAGAGCCTCGTCCGGGTTCGATATCGAGACCTCGATCTTCAGCGTGCCCTTCTGCCGGTTCACCTGCGGGTAGAGCTTCACGACCCGCGCGTCGTAGCGTAGGTCGGGATACGCATCGGGGACCACCTCCGCCTTGCCGCCGAGCCGTACGCGCGCGAGGTCCGCCTCCGAGACGTCCACCTCGGCCCGGAGCTCGTCCAGGTTCGCAAGCCGGATCAGCTCGCCGGAGCCAGCGAAGCCGCCGGGCACCGCCATCTCTCCGACCTCCTTCAGCTTCGCCAGGATCACGCCGCCGGTCGGCGCGCGCAGGACCGTGTAGTCGAGGTTCACCTGCGCCTGTGCGACCTCGGCCTCGAGCTGCGCGATCTGCGCGCGGTCGACGCGGAGCTGTGTCTGCGCGCTGTCGAGCTCGGACTGCGAGGCGTAGTTCTCCTCGCGGAGCCTGCGCACGCGCTCGGCGTCGATCCGGTGCAGGCTCGCGTTCGCGCGCACGACCTCGAGCCGCGCCTTCGCGCTCGCGAGCGCGGCGCGGTAGTCGCGGTCGTCGAGCTGCACCAGCGGGTCGCCGGTCTTCACGCGGTCCGCCTCGTCGACGAAGAACTTCTCGATCCGGCCGGGAATCCGCGTGCCGACGGAGATGTACTTGTCGGCGGTGACGACGTAGCCGGAGCCGGAGAGCACGGGCGCCGCGGGTGCGCTCCCCCCCGCCTCGATCCGGCTGGCGTAGGCGACGGCGACCTCGCGAGGTCCGCTCCAGAGCAGCCAGGCCGCGAGGGCGAGCGCCAGCAGAGAGCCGACCGCCAGGGCGCCGAGCCAGTGCCTGCGCGGCGGGCGACCGCGCGGAACCGAGGTCGGCGCGCCGCGGTCGATGCGCAGCGCCTGCAGGTCGTCGCGCAGATTCCGCGGGGCGTCGGCGGGCATGCTAGGCCTTCCTCAGCGCGTCGACCGGACGCATTCGCGCGGCGCGCGCCGCGGGCGCCAGGCCCCCGAAGACGCCGATCAGCAGCGACAGAGCGAGCGGCATCAGCAGGTCGCCGGCCGCGACGTGCAGCTGGATCACGTTGGTGGTGAAGGTCGCCGCTCCGAAGGCGATGCCGCCGAGCAGCCACGAGATCGAGCGCCCGAGCAGCGATGCACCGATCGCCCCGAGTGCGAACGCGAACAGCGCCATCATCACGGACTCGGAGAGGAACGCGAGCAGGATCGAGCCGCGCGAGAAGCCCAACGCCCGGAGCGTGCCGATCTCGGCTGTACGCGACTGCACCGCGGCGTACATCGTGTTCGTGGCGCCGAATACCGCCCCCACGCCCGCCAGCACCGCGAGCCCGATCACGATGACGTAGAGCGTGTTCGCCGACGACGAGAGACTCTCGTAGTAGTCGATCTCGCGCGTGGCCTCCAGCGCGTAGCGCGGGTCGTCGCCGATGCGCCGCACGAGCGCGTCCATGTCGGCGCCGGGAGCGACGCGCAGCCGGACGCCCGAATAGGGCAGGGTGCGCTTGGCGTCGTTCGCGAGCTCGCGCGCGTCGACCCAGACCTCGCTCTCGAAGGACGACCCGCCCGCTTCCAGGATGCCGACCACCTTCCAGGTGCCGCGACCGAACTTCAGCTCGTCGCCGAGCGACGCTCCTTTGTAGCGCCTGGAGACGCCGCGGCCGACGACCGTCTCGCCGCTCGACGGAGTGAACATGCGGCCCTCGGCGATCACGACCTCGTCGTGGACGCGCAGGGCCATCGGCTCGACGCCGCGCACCAGCACGTTCTCCCGCCCGCCGTCCGTCGTGGCGAAGAACGGCTGTACCACGAGCTCCGGCGAGATCAGCGGGTTGCCGTCGGCATCGCGCGCGATGCCCTCGAAGAAACGGATCGCCTGGAGCGATTCCAGCGTGAGCTGGCTCGAGCCGTCGTTCGTCGCGCCCTTCCGCATCACCACCAGGTTCTCCGGCGATCCCGACGAGACGAGCGTCCGCTTCAAGCTGGCGATCAGGCTCCAGAACAGAGTCGTCGCGATCACGACGAGCGCGATCACCAGCACCGTGAAGGTCGTGCGGGTGCCGCGCGCGATCAGGCTGCGCCAGCTGTAGGAGATCGGCAGCGCCATGGGCTTCAGAACACTTCGCGCAGCGTCTGCGCGACGCTTCGCCTCGATGCGCCCAGCGCCGGCAGCCAGCCGGAGAGGATCCCGATGAAGAACGCGATGAAGATCGCCTGGACCAGGATCGCGTCGGTGACGACGAAGCCGGTGAGCGGCCCGAGCTGCGGCCCGGTCGAGACGAGGCTCGAGCGCAGTAGCGAAGTCAGGGCCAGCGAGATCAGCGCACCCGCCGCGCCGGCGACGGTGGAGAGCAGGACCGCCTCGGCGAGAAGCGTGGTGAAGATCGTCCGGCTGCGAAAACCGATCGCCTTCAGGATCGCGATCTCGCCCACCCGCTCGCGCACCGACATGCTCGCGGTGTTCGCAGCGATGAAGACGATGCAGAGCGTCACGATTCCGGCGACGATCATGATCACGGTCACGATGCCCTTCAGGCTGCCGAAGAAGTTCCCGAAGAAGCTCTTCTCCGTCTCCGACGTGGTCTCGGCCTCGCCGTTCCGGAACATCTCGTCGATCTGCCGCATCACCGGCCCGACCCGCTCCGGATCGTCGATCCGCGACCAGATCATCCCGGTCGAGTCGAGCGGCGTGCCCAGGGCGGCGAAGGCCTGAACCAGATACTCGCGCTGGAAGTACAGCTGGACCGCTCGCGGATTCGGAACCTCTCCGACGATCCGGAACGAGAGCTCGAGGCCGAAGAGGGTGCTCTGCAGCGTGATGACGTCACCGAGCTTCCAGCCCTTCTTCTCGAGCGTGCCGCGGCCCACGATCGCGGCGTCGCGGTACTTGCGGAAATCGTCGAGCGCCTGCTGCGACACGTTCCAGTCCTCGTAGACCCTGCCGAAATCCTCGGGGTCGACGGCGAAGTTCGGGAACTCCACGCCGCGCGACGCATCGACCGCGCCCCCGAACCACTGCCAGCTGATCGCCGCGACCACGCCCGGAACGGCGCGAACCTTCTGCAGGTACGAGTACGGCATCTGGTAGACCATTCCCGCCTCGTTGTGCGTCGAGATTCGCGTGTTCGAGGCGATCGAGCTCAAGAACGCGTCCATCCCGGCGGGCATCGTGCGCAGGATGCAGACCAGCGCGATCGCGAGCGCGATCGCCGAAGCGGTGAGCAGCGAGCGCAGCTTGTTGCGGGCGAGGTTGCGCAGGACGAAGGGCAGGAACTTCACCGCGAGACCGCCATCTCGCGGGATCCCCCACCGGGGCGGGTCTCGAGCAGCACGCCCTTGTCGAGGTGGATCACCTCGTCCACCCATTTCTCGGCACGCGGGTCGTGCGTGACGATCACGACCGTCTTGTTGAAGTCGCGCTTCAGCGTCTGCAGCAGCGAGAGAATCTCCTCGGCGTTCCGGGCGTCGAGGTCGCCGGTCGGCTCGTCGGCCACCACCAGATCGGCATCGGTCACGATCGCGCGCGCGATCGCCACGCGCTGCTGCTCGCCGCCGGAGAGCTGCCGGGGCAGGTGCGACGCGCGATCGGAGAGCCCCACCACGCGCAGCGCCGTCTCGGCGCGCCGGCGCCGGTCCGCGCGCGGCAGATTCGTGAGCAGCAGCGGAAGCTCGACGTTCTCGAGCGCGGAGAGCACCGGTATCAGGTTGAAGAACTGGAACACGAATCCGACGGTCTGTGCGCGGAACTCCGCCAGCTCGTCCTCGCTGAGCTCGTTCAAGCGTCGCTCCGCCACCGTCACCTCGCCCGAGCTCGGGCGGTCCAGGCCCGCGAGCACGTTCAGGAGCGTGGACTTGCCGGAGCCGGACGGCCCCATCAGAGCGACGAAGCGGCCTCGGGGCACGTGAAGGCTCACGTTCTCCAGCGCGTGGATCACGTCCGCTCCGCGCTGATAGACACGGGAGACGTTCTCGAGGTCGATCAAGGGCCGGCTCCTGGCTCGAAGCGAATGGCCCGATCATATCGGATCGTGGGGTGAGTCGCGCCGGGCTCCGACTCGTGCGCGGTCAGAGCCCGTGTCGCAGCTCGGTGACGACCTCGATCAAGCTGTCGAGCACCCGGCGGGCGTCGCGCGCGACGACACGGGTCCCCGAGGTCCGCCTCTCGGGGTTCAGATCCTGGAGGTTCACGAACTCGGCGATCACGCGGATCAGCCCGCCGCGACCGAGCCTGCGGCGATGGCGCAGCAGCCGGTCGGTCGCGTACTCGGCGCCGTCGCCGGTGATGCGCTCGCGGCGGTTGATCACGGCGCTGCGCCGCGCCACGTCGGAGAGCAGCTCGGAGAGCGGCCGATTCTCGTGGCGAGCGGCCGCGTGCAGGAGCGCGAGATACTCCCGCTGCAGCGCGCGGGCCCGGCGCGCTCGCTCGGGGGTGCAGGCGCGATCGGCCGGCCTTGCATAGCTCGAGCTCGCCAGCCGGAGCAGCTCGCGCGCGGGCAGCTCGCCTTCGCCGCCGGCGAGCCGGCGCGTGAGCTCGCGCAGAAGGTCGCGCGTGCTGAAGATCGCGTTCCAAGTCAGACCATCGGCCGCCTTCGTCGGGCCTCGTGCCGCGCGCGCGCTCTCGAACCAGGAGTGCGCGCGACGCAGGCGCGACAGCGATGCGGAATGCGCGCGCGTGATCCAGGCGCCGGTCTCCGGCGTGAAGCCCAGTTTGTGTACGAAGAGACGCGTCTTGGTCGCTTCGAACTCCGCGTCGAAGATGCGCAGCACGGGGTCGCGCCGGAACTCGGAGAGGGGGCGCTTGCGGCCGTTCGAGACGAAATCACGGATCTGCGCGAAGCACTGCGCGACGAAGCGCGCCTTCGTGCGCTGCTCCGGAATCGTCGTCGACCAGCGGTCGTCGTCGTCGAAGCGGTACTCGCGGTGGTACAGGCCGAACTGGCGCACCGAGCCATAGTCGACGATGCCCCCGTTCGCGAGCACGTTGTCGCCATCCCAGTCCAGCCAGCAGAACACGTACTCGCTCTCGAAGGTGGCCGCGGCGCGCGCGAACACACGCGCGGTCTCTGCGGCCATGAAGCGCAGGCGCGCACGCCCGGGCGGCAGCTCCGGCCAGTCGCCGTTCGCGATCTGTCGCTCGCAGAACAGCTCGACGCCCGCTCTCAGGCGAACCAGGTCGTTCTGTCGCAGTGGCGCGAAGAGATGCGAGGGGCGGATCAGGTTCCGGCCCGCGCGAACGTTGATCGCCTGGCCGTTCGGCAGCGCGATCAACGCCAGCACGCGCTCGGTCTCGATGCCGTTGCGGTGGAAGGTCTCGGAGAGGAGCGCCGCCGCGATGCCCTCGCCGAGCGCCGCCGTTCCGCAGCCGTAGGATGCGGTTCGCGAGCCCGAACGGAAGTACCGCCCGGACTTCGCGGTCGCGGGGCAGAGCCGGGTCACGCCCGTGCCGCAGCTCGAGACGTCCCAGGTGACTCCGGCGTGGCGGATCGTTCCGTTCCAGATGCTGCGCCCGTCGCCGGAGGTCTTCCCGCTCCGCCCCGGATGCTGCAGCTGCAAGTAGCGCGTGGCCATGTACGTGCCGGGCAGACGTTCGCGCGCGGGCACCCGGATACGGTGCAGATAGTCCCACTCGTTGATGATGCGCAGGCCGAAGGTGCGCAGGATCGCGCGCTCGAGCTCGCGGTTCAGACGCTCGCGGTGGGCGCGCGGGATCAGCCCCATCTGCTTCGCCAGCGGGAAGTTGAAGAAGACGACCTGGCCGTTGCCGCGGCGGCGCGCGGCGTAGTCGACGAACGCACCGGGCACACGGCGCTTCCACGGGTGGGTCCCGTCGATGCGCCCGAAGCGCGGATAGCGGCGTGCGCGTGCGGCTCGTCCTGCGGCCACCGTGGCTTCCTCGACGTCGCATCGGAGGAGAGTCGGGGGGCCTTTAGGGTAGGATGCGCCCAGGAGGCGCCAACGTGGTCAAGATCATCGGAAACGTGAAGCCGGAGGACGATTACACCCACCCGCTCGGACCCGAGCCGAACTTCAACGAGTCGGTGTATTTCAACTTCTTCGACCGCGCCCAGAACCGCGGCGGGTTCCTGCGCATCGGCAATCGCGCCAACGAGAAGCAGGCCGAGATGACCGTGATCGTCTACAACGCGGACGGATCGGCGCTCTTCAACTACAAGCGGCCCGCGATCGAATCGAACGACGGCTGGAACGCCGGCGGGCTCGAGGTCACCGTGCTCGTGCCCGGCGAGAAGCTGCGCACCCGCTACGAGGGCTCGGCCGTCTACCTGGCGGATCCGCGCGCGATGAAGGATCCGGGGCGCGCATTCAAGCAAAACCCGCACCGGAAGATCGTGATCGATCTCGTGCACGACGGAGTCGGCCCGATCTACGGACACGTCGGAAAGCCGGACGACGGCAACGACTTCGCGCGCGCCCACTACGAGCAGCACATGAAAGTGTCGGGCTCGATCGAGATCGAGGGCGAGCCTGCGATCGAGATCCGCGGTCACGGCCTGCGCGATCACTCCTGGGGCCCGCGCTACTGGCAGTCGACACCCTCCTACCGCTGGATCACCGGGAACTTCGGCGACGATCTGGGCATGGTGATCTCGATCGTCGGCGACCACGTCGGAGGTGTGTTCCACAAGGGGCAGGAGCTGCTGCGCATCACCGGTATCGACCTCGAGACCGACTATGAGAGCGGCACCAACTACCACTCGGTGCTGCGCGCGAACGTGACGCTCTCCGACGGCGCGAAGCACCGCGTCGAGGGGCGGGTGCGCGGCTTCATCCCGCTGCGCAACCGCCGCGCGGGACAGAACACGCACATCGGCGAGGGCATGACGGAGTACACGCTCGACGGCGAGCGCATCGGCTACGGCCTCTCGGAGTATCTCGACCAGGGCGCATGACCGCCTACGGGCGTCGCACGTTCGGTATCGATTTCGGAACCACCAACTCTGCGCTCGCGCTGGCGGAGGGAGACGGTGCTCCGCGGCTGGCGCGCTTTGCGCGCGGCGGCGGGAAGACCACGACCGCCTTCCGCTCGGTCGTGTACCTCGAGCGAGCTTCGAACCGAAGCGGGGCGCTTCGCGAGCTGGCGGGGCCTCGCGCGATCGCGCGCTACCTCTCCGTCGACGAGCCGGGCCGGCTGGTCCAGTCGCCGAAATCGTTCCTTGCCGCGCGGGACTTCTCGTCGACGCGGATCTTCGAACGCGAGTACCGGCTGGAAGCCCTGATCGCGGTGCTGCTCCGCGCGCTGATCCGCGAGGCCGAAGCGCAGCTCGGCCCCCTCGACGGGCCGGTCGTGGTCGGTCGTCCGGTCCGCTTCGTGTCTGCACGCTCCCGCGAGGACGAGGCGCTCGCGCTTTCGCGGCTGCGCGCGGCGTTCGCCAGCGCGGGGGTGGCGGACGTGGTCTTCGAGTACGAGCCGATCGCCGCGGCCTACCACTACGAGCGGACCCTCTCGCGCGACGAGCTGATCCTGATCGGCGACTTCGGCGGAGGCACGAGTGACTTCTCGCTGCTCCGCGTCGGTCCGGATGCGCGCCGCGAGCGGGCGCGCGGCGAGAGCGGTGGCGTGCTCGGCAACGCGGGTGTGCCGGTGGCCGGCGACGTCTTCGACGGGAAGATCGTGCGCGCGGCGGTCTCGCCCGCGCTCGGCCTCGGCAGCGAGTTCCGCTCCATCTTCGGCACCGTGCTGCCGGTTCCTCGCTGGATCTACGGCCACCTCGAGCGCTGGCATCATCTCTCGTTCCTGCGCTCGCCGCGCACGCTGTCGCTGCTCCACGAGCTGCAGCGCGACGCGCTCGAACCCGCTCGGCTCGAGGCGCTGATCCGGGTGGTCCGCGAGGACCTCGGATTCCCCCTGCACCGCTCGGTCGAGCGCGCCAAGCTCGCGCTGACGCGGGAGGAGGCGACCCGACTGCGCTTCGCCCGCGACCCGATCGCGATCGAGCGGGCGATCGCGCGCGACGAGTTCGAGACCTGGATCGAGCCCGAGCTCGACGCGCTCGCGGCCTGCGTCGACGGTCTGCTCGAGGGCTCGAAGATCGCGCGCGGCGACGTCGATCGCGTCTTCCTGACCGGCGGCTCGTCCCTGGTGCCCGCGGTGCGCGCTCTCTTCGCGTCGCGCTTCGGGGTCGATCGCGTGCGCGCTGGCGACGAGCTGGTCTCGGTCGCGAGCGGTCTGGCGCTGCGCGCGCAGGAGCTCGCGGACTAGTCGGGCTCTACGGGCTCTGCGATCGGGTCGAGCCGGACCGGCACGGATCTGGAGCCGTCGCGGAGCAGGCTCACGATCCGATCGGCCATGCCGTAGTCCTGGCGCATTCGCTGGTGGATCCGGTCGCGGATGGCCGGGTCGTCGCGAACCGGCACCGCGCGGAAGCGCAGCGACTCGCCGCCGCGCTCGACCACGACCTCCGGATTCGCGTCGATGCGCAGCAGCCAGCCGTTCTCGGGAACGCCCGCGCGAAGCCAGGCGTAGCCCGCGTCGGCGACGATCCAGATCCTCGTCGTGACCTCGCCATCCGGCGACGCGGTGTGAAGCGTGACGACCTCGCCGCCGAGCTCGGAGGCGCCCATCACCGCGATCCCGATCGCGAGCGCGACGACGAGCGCGGCCACCACGATCCTGCGAAGTCCGCGCATCCAAGCTCCTCCTCGCCTCGGCCGAGCGGAGTCTATCCGAGGGCCGGACCGGGGCGGGCCCTTTTCTGCGGCTGTTGACATCGTCAATTGACAGTGTCAAAAATGCGCCGTGCCCCGGAACCTGTCCCAGGACGACGTCGACGCCTTCCGCCAGAGGCTCTGCGCGGTCGCCGAAAGGCTCTTCGCGCAGCGCGGATTCGAGGGCGTGAGCTTCCGCGTGCTCGCCGACGCGCTCGGCGTGAGCCGGATGACGCCGTACCGCTACTTCCGGGACAAGGCCGAGATCTTCGCGTTCGTGCGCACGGCCGCCTACCAGCGCTTCGCGGCGAGCCAGGAGAAGGGTGGAGCCGACGAGTCCGATCCCGCGGCGCGACTGCTCGCGCTCGGAAAGGCGTACGTCGACTTCGCGCTCGCGGAGCCGCACGCGTACCGGCTGATGTTCGAGCTCGGCCAGCCCGATCCCGACGGCCATCCGGAGCTTCGCGAAGCGGAGCTGCGCGCCTGGGCTCCGCTGCGCGAGGCCGTGCGCGCCGCGGTCGAGGCTGGCCGCCTGCGGGGCGACGTGGATCTGCTCGCGCACGGCTTCTGGGCGGGCGTACACGGACTGGTGTCGCTCCAGCTCGCCGGCAAGCTCGCGCACGGCCTCGGCCTCGCCGAGCTGGTGGAGCCGCTTCTGCTGCAGCTGGTCTCCGGCTGCAGCGCGATCGAATCCCGCATCGAGGAGGAACCCCCATGACCCGGCAGGACCCGAAGCTCGACGACCACTGGGACGTGATCGTGATCGGATCGGGGCTCGGCGGACTCGCTGCCGCGGCTCGCCTGTCGCGGACCGGCCTGCGGGTGCTCGTGCTGGAGCAGCACGTCTTCGCCGGCGGCTACGCGCACCACTTCCTGCGCAAGGTCCGCGGGACGAAGCTCGTCTACGACTTCGACGTCGCGCTGCACCAGACGGGCGATCTGCTTCCTGGGCGCTCGGTGCACCGGCTGCTCTCCGAGCTCGACGTGCTGCCGCAGCTGGAGCTGCGGCGCTTCGACATCGCCTACCGCAGCCGCGGTCCGCGGCACGACCTGCAGATTCCCGCGGACGCGGGCGCCTACGAGGCGCTGCTCGTCGAGACGTATCCGGCTCAGGCGCGCGGCGTTCGCGACCTGTTCCAACATCTGCGCGAGATCGACGCGCAGGGCGCCGACGGTGGGCCGAGCGAGGCGGCGCTCGCGACGCTTCCGCTCACGCTCGCGGAGCTCCTCGACGCGCACCTCCGCGACGAACGGATCCAGGCGATCTTCGCCACCATCTGGGGCTACCTGGGCCTGGTGCCAGCGGAGGTCTCGGGCTTTCTCTACGCGCGAATGTGGGCGAGCTACCACTTCGGCGGCTGCTTCTACGTCAAAGGAGGCGGGCAGGCGCTCTCCGACGCGTTCGTGCGCGTGATCGAGCGCAACCGCGGGCGCGTCCTGCTGCGCCGCGAGGTCGCGCGCATCGACACCGAGAACGGACGCGTGGTCGGCGTGCAGACGCGGCGCGGAGATCGCTTCCGTGCGCCGGTCGTGATCAGCAATGCCTCGGCGCCGCTCACCTACCACGGGCTGCTCGACGACGCCCGGCTCGGCGCGGCCGAGCTGCCCCGGGTCGACGGCCTGCCGATCGCCTGCTCGATCCACCAGGCCTACGTGGGGATTCGCGGCGACGCCGCCCGGCTCGGTCTCTCCGACCGCGGCGCATTCTTCATGCAGACCTACGACTTCGAGCAGGAGCGCGAGGCGATGCTCGCCGGCGACTACCGCAAGCAGGGATACATGATCGGCAACCACGACCTCGCCGATCCCGACCATTCGCCGGCGGGGCGCTCGATCCTGCACGCGGCGGTCATGGCCGACGGCCGGCTCTGGCGCGACGACGAGGCGATCTACCGCGAGCGCAAGCGAGAGCTCGAGGCGTGGCTGGTCGATCGGCTCGCGCAGGCGATCCCCGACCTGCGCGAGCGGATCGAGGTGGTCGAGGTCGGCACACCGCACACGATGGAGCGCTACTCGTCGAATCCGCAGGGATCGATCTACGGGTACGCTTCGTCGGCGAGCTCGCACAGCATCCACCGGCCCGAGGCGCGAAGCTCCGTGCCGGGTCTCTACCTCGCCGGTGCGTGGACGTTCCCCGGCCCTGGGTTCTCCGGCGCGATGCACTCCGGCCATCGCACCGCGGGGCTCGTGATCGAGGACTTCGAGGGGCGACCCGCCGACGCTGCGTGACGCGCAGGCGGGTCCGTGCGATTCTCGTGCCCTACTTCAGGGGGTGGAACGCCGGATGATCCGATCGCTCTGCATCACGCTCGCGCTGTGCCTGGCCTTCGTTCCTGCGAGGGCGCGCGCGGAACAGGACGAGGGCGAACTCGCCGCCGAGATCGCGCTTCCCGACCAGGGCCATCACTGGCTCGCGGAGAAGCCGGTCGGCACCTCGGTGGGGCCGGTCTCGCAGGAGATGCTCGATCGCGGGGCGTCGGATCCATCGCGTTGGCTGCTCTACGGCGGGAACTACCGGAACTTCCGCCACAGCCCGATCGCGGCGCTCACGCCGGCGAGCGCGGCGAAGCTCGAGGTCGCGTGGGCGTTCCCGAGCGGGACCACGGGCCAGTTCGAAGTCTCGCCGGTCGTCTACGGCGGAGTCATGTACGTGACGTCGTCGTACAACCGGATCTTCGCGCTGGACGCGAAGACCGGCGCGCTGCTCTGGCGCTACGACCATCCGAATCCGAAGAACCTGCGGCTCTGCTGCGGGCCGCCGAATCGCGGCGCTGCGATCGCGGGCGATCTGGTGCTGATGGCCACGCTCGATGCGCACCTGCTCGCGTTCGACCGGAAGACCGGCGAGATCAAGTGGAGCGTCGAGCTCGCGAGCTACAAGGAAGGCTTCAGCGCGACCTCTGCGCCGCTGGTGGTCGGCGATCTCGCGATCATCGGCATCGCGGGCGGCGAGTACGGTGTGCGCGGCTTCTTCGACGCGTACGACGTGAAGACCGGCGCGCGCGCCTGGCGGCACTACACGATTCCCGGCGAGGGCGAGCCCGGCGTCGAGACCTGGGCGGGCGATTCGTGGAAGCGTGGCGGCGCGCCGGCCTGGACGCAGGGCGCCTACGACGCGGAGAGCGACACGCTCTTCTGGGCCACCGGCAATCCGTCGCCCGACTGGAACGGCGACGATCGAGCCGGCGACAATCTCTATTCGGATTCGCTGCTCGCAGTCGATCCGAAGACCGGAAAGCTCAAGTGGTACTTCCAGTTCACGCCGCACGATCTCTGGGACTACGACGGCAACACCCAGCTCTTCCTGGTCGACACGGTCGTCGCCGGAAAGCCCGTGAAGGCGATCGCCCAGGCGAACCGCAACGGGTACTTCTACCTGCTCGATCGCACGACCGGGAAGTTCCTGCGCGCGACGAAGTATCTGGAGCAGGTGAACTGGGCGACGATCGATCCGGTGACCGGCCGCCCGAACGTCGATCCCAAGGCGCTCCCCGGCGAGGACACCACCGAGCGCATCTGTCCGAGCAACCTCGGTGGAATGAACGGCGCGTGGACGGGGGCCTACAACCCCGAGCTCGGCCTCGCGTTCATCCCCGCGGTCGAGGCGTGCCAGATCTTCGCGAAGGGAATCGCGGTGTACTCGAAGGGCATGCCGTATCTGGGCGGGCTCCCCGACACGCTGGATGCAAACGAAGGCAAGTCGTACGGAACGTTCTCGGCGATCGACGTCGCGACCGGCGCGGTGCGCTGGGTCTACAAGGATCGCTTCCCGCTCGGCGGCGGCACGCTCAGCACCGCGGGCGGCGTGGTCTTCACCGGAAACCTGACCGGCGACGCGCTTGCCTTCGACTCGAAAACGGGCAAGGAGGTCTGGCGCTTCCGGATGGGCGGCGGGGTGCGCAGCCAGCCGATCGCGTACCAGCTCGACGGGCGCACCTACGTCGCGATCGCCTCGGGCAGCTTCTCGGCGCTGGACGCCTTCATGGGCGGACCGAAGAACACG
The DNA here is from genome assembly GCA_016875225.1 of Deltaproteobacteria bacterium. Lineage (NCBI taxonomy): Bacteria > Pseudomonadati > Myxococcota > Myxococcia > Deltaproteobacteria bacterium. The sequence goes on along the minus strand of VGRW01000001.1, from coordinate 25,343 downwards.
ACGGAAGGCGGCACGCTCTTCGTCTTCGCCCTGCCGAAGTAGTGTCTCGGCTCGCGGTGCTCCTCGCTGCGGGCGCCGCGCTCGCCGTCGCGGCGAACTGCGCGAAGCCGGAGCCGGCGGCGCCGAAGCCGTCTCCGGCCGCGGTGTTCGCCGGCGACCCGGCCGCCGTGAAGCGCGGCAAGAGCTTGTTCATCGGCATGTGCGGAGCGTACTGCCACAGCCTGCGTGGCGGCGCTCGCGGCGACATCCCAGACCTGTTCGACTGCGCCTGGAAGAATGGTGGGAGCGACGAGGAGATCTTCCGCTCGATCTCGCAGGGGGTGCCCGGGACGCGAATGGATCCCTTCAGCGGCGTGCTCCCCGACGGTGACACCGACATCTGGAAGCTCGTCGCGTTCCTGCGCGCCAATTCGAGCTGCGCGAAGCTATGATGCGCGCGGAGGAGAGAGCGACGATGGCCAGCGCGAGACGACGGTACTGGGGTTTCGTGAGCGCGCTTCCGGCGCCGATCCTCTCGGTGATGGCGCGGCAGGCCGAGGCGCAGGGGCTGGAGGGCCTGTTCGCCGCGCAGGTCTACGGCCCGCCGTGGATTCCGCTCGCGGCCGCGGCGATGGCGACGGAGCGCGTGAAGCTCGCCAGCGGCATCGCGATCGCCGCCGCGCGAAGCCCGTTCGAGACCGCGATGGCGGCGATCGACATGGACCGCGTCAGCAGCGGGCGCTTCGTGCTCGGCCTCGGCGCGAGCGTGCAGTCGTGGACGCGCGGCGTGTTCGGCGCGCCCGAGCACAAGCCGCTGGCACACCTGCGCGAGACGGTCGCGGCGGTGCGCCACGTGATCCGCGGCGCACACCGCGGGCTCGAGCCGTTCAACGGCGAGTACTACCGGGCGGACTTCGCCGAGCTGCAGCCCACCGCGCCGCCGGTACGCGAAGAGATTCCGGTCTGGATCGCGGCGCTGCGCGGTCCGGCCGTGCGGCTGGCGGCCGAGATCGCCGACGGAGTGATGGGCCACCCGATGTGGTCGCTCGACTGGGCGGTCGAGAAGATCCAGCCCGAGCTGCGCGCCGGGCTCGCGCGCGCGGGCCGCAAGCGCGAGGACATCGACCTGAACCTCTGGCTCTGGTGCGCGCCGGGCGCCGACGAGCGCGAGGCGATCGAGGACGCGCGCGCGACCGTCGCCTTCTACGCGGGGATCGAGCAGTACGAGTCGTTCTTCGCCGCGCACGGCTTCGCAGACGTTGCGCGCCGCCTGCAGGCAGAAGTGAAACGCGGCGACGTGCTCGCGCACGCGCGGCTGGTTCCAGACGAGATGGTGCGCTGCTTCGTGCTGCTCGGCGACGCCGATCGAATGCGGGCGCAGGTCGAGCGCGCCTGGACGGTGGCGGACTCGCTGGTCCTGATCCCGCCGTTCTACGCGATCGCGCCGGAGAAGCTGCTCGCCTATCAGGAACGGCTCGCGAAGCTGTTCTACGCGGGCTGACCGCCGGCGCTCCCGCGGGCGACGCCCGCGTTCATCATGACGCCGTTGTGGATCAGGAACGACAGCACGTCGGCCGAGAGCTGTCGCGACTCGCGCGCGGGCAGGGCGCGCTCGGCGACCCAGGCGGCGAGCTTGGCGGCGAGCTCCGCGCGGCGCGCGACGCTCACGAAGCGCTCCTTCGTCTCGCGCTTGCGCAGAAAGCAGAACGCGACCAGCGCGTCGGGATCGAGGCCGGTGTACGCGCAGAAGCCGGCGAGGCTCTCCAGCCGGTGCGGATCCTCGGCGAGCGGATCTCCGCCCCACTGCTCCTGCAGTCCGGCGCGCCAGCTCGCCACGCTCGCGTAGGCCTCGAGCGCCCGGTCGAGCTCCATCACCTCATTCCGGAAGCGCGAGGCGGCGCGCGAGCGCCCGGACCTCCTCGCGGCGTCCAGGCAGAGGTGCGGGCGTCTGCAGCATGCCCGTCTTCTCGAGCTCGCTCACCACTTCCGGATCGCGTGCGAATGGCTTTCCCACGCGCCCCTCGAAGTACAGCTCCTCGAACGCGGGCCGCGGGCGCTGGCCGCCGGCCTCCTTCGACTCGAGCGAGTAGCCCAGGTTCAAGCAGTACAGCGGCACCCAGTCGTCGGGAATGCCGAGCAGCTCCTTCGCGGGCACGGGATTGAATGCGGTCCAGCACGCGCCGAGCCCTTCGTCGACGGCGACCAGCAGCCCCTGCGTGCCCGCGCCGCCGCAGTCGAACGCGGACGAGACGAGGTAGCCGGGGCTTTTCGTCATCGGTTCGAGGATCTGCGGATAGACGAACTCGTCGACGAAGCGGTGGCTCCAGCCGTGCGTCGGATTCAGCGCGCCGACGTCCACGAGCTCCTTCAGCCGCGCGCCCTTCATCCGCGTGACGACGCCCGCGTCGAGGTAGCAGTAGATGTGGACCGGAGCGAGCTCCTGGACCAATCCCGCGACGGGTGTCTTCAGCGCTTCGAGCGTCGCGGCCGGGATCTCCGCGCGGTTCACCACGACCGCGCGCAGCCAGTGCGCGTTCACCGCGCACGAGGCGATCCGCATCGCCTCCAGGATTCTCTGGATCTTCGCTCGCTCGACCGGGCGGTCCGGGTCGAAGAAGCGGATCGAACGTCGCCCACCGAGAACGCTGCGCAGCTCCATGAAAATCATCTTACCCCATCGCGCGACCGGCTCGTATGATGAATCTTGTCCAGCAGGAGGGACGAGCCATGGCGATGGATTCCGAGACGCGCAAGCTGCTCGAAGAAGTCTGGTCGACGCCGCTCTTCGAGTCGATCTTCACCCGCCGCTCACGCCGCTTCGGCCTGGGCATGGAGATTCCGCGCGGACCCAACGCGTACAAGTCGCACGCCGAGCCGCTGCCGCTCTCGTTCGAGGAAGAGGCGCTGCTCTGCATGGCGGCGACGGGGATGTCGGGAATGAACCTGGCCGACATGCCGCACACGCGTAAGGAGGAGCTCGCTCCGGGAGAGGTCTGGGACGGCAACTGCAACACCATGCTCGAGTACAGCGGCCGGACCTTCCCGAGCCCGTGCGGATCGCACGCCACGGAGCTCTTCTACAGCAACGACGAGGGCACCTACGTCGTGAAGATCCGCGGCACGCATCCCGAGCGGATGCAGGAGATCTCGCGCATGGACGATCTCGAGAAGCTCGTCGCCGTCTTCGTCGACCGGCGCGTGCAGATCTCGAGCGAGCGGATCGACCTGCCGCACAGCTCGCCCGCGTTCATGTCGTTCAACACCTGGAACGCGAACCAGCCCGGCACGACGCTCTTCATGCCCGTCTGCGACGTCACCGAGGAGCTGATCAACGGCCTGATGCTTTTCCTGGAGCAGGGCAACTATCCGGTCGACGTCGAGGACGGCATGAAGCCGCTCGGCTGCGAGAAATGGGTGAAGCAGGGACTGGCGACGATCCCGGTGCCGTACCAGAGCCTCGAGCCGCTGGTCGCGTTCGGCGCGTCCAACGTCGAGGTCGGCTTCATGGCGCAGAACCTGCTGCTCACCGAGACGGCGCTCGGCCTGGGCGGTTGGCCGTTCGGCGGCTTCAACGCGATGATGGCGCTGGGCGGCACACCGCTGTGTCGCGGCCTCGGCTTCCGTTTCGAGACGGCCGAGCACGGACCGCTGGCGGGCTTCCCGTACCCGATCGGGAAGGACGACGTCTTCGAGACGCACCATCCCTACTACTTCAAGGGCTCGATCGACGACGCCGTCGACGACGTGATCGAGCGGAAGTGGGGCTCGGCCGGGATCTTCCACCCCGCGAATGCAGCCGGGGCGCCGTACAAGCGGCCGGGCCAGATGGAGGTCGCGATTCCGCGCACGGATCCGGCGATCGTGGAGTGCACGAAGGACATCCTGAAGGCGGTCTGGCGCAAGTGGGGCCGGTTTCCGGCGTTCGCCGATCCCTGCCTTCTGACGGTGATGGTGCAGGCACAGCACATCGACTGCGGCTTCTACGACGAGCACTACCGCGAAGGCGCCTACACCGAGCGACACAGGCGGCATCTCGAGAAGTGGCACGCGCGCCGCGGCCGGGCGCTGCGGGCCGCCTGAGATGCGGGTCGAGTCCCAGGCGGGCCGCTTCATCCTCTCCTTCGACAAGATGGAGCCGGGCGACGGCGAGATCGTGATCAGCGGAAAGATGGGTGTTTGGGATGCGCGCACCCACATGACGCTCGCGGAGTTCCTGCGACTGCTCGGCATGACCCTGCGGCCGCGCATGCTCGGCTTCCTCGCGCTCGCGCTGCTGGGCCTCTCGCGCCGCAAGAGCTCGAAGCCGGGCTAGAGGCCGTCGGGCGAGGTTGCCCGGTGCGTCTCGAGCCAGTACGTTGCGCGACTTGTGGCGCGAGGGGACCATCCGATGACTCCGCTGAGGCCGCCTGGCACATCCTCGCGCTCGTCGGGCGAGTCGGAGGACGGCGGAGGCGAGCCAGTAGATGGCCCGTCGCTTGCACTGCGGCGGCGCGGAATGTCCCCCGGCGCAGATCTGATTGCCGCGTGCGTGGAGCTCCGCGCCGCTTCTCGCCGATGGCTCGCGCTCTCGCTGCTGGTGCTGGTGCTGGCCGGGCTCTTCGCGCTCGCGGTCGTCGTGGGGCGCATGCCCCCGTTCGACCGCTTCGTGACCGATCCGGTCTTCTTCAAGCGCTGTCTCGTCGCGCACGTGAACCTGGCGCTCGTCGCCTGGTTCTACTCGATCGCCGCGGCGCTCTTCTTCCTGCTTCCGGCGCGGCGTCGAGCCGGATGGCTGGCCCGGCACTCGGTTCACGTCGCCGGAACCGGCATCGCGATGCAGCTATTCGGTGCGGGGATTCCCGGGGCGGCTCCGCTGCTCTCCAACTACATTCCGACAGTGGATCACTGGATCTTCCAGGCGGGGCAGCTGCTCTTCGGAGCTGGCGTGCTCGCGAGCTTCGCGGACGCCAGGCTGCTGCCGGGCGGCACCCGGATCGTGGTCGTGCCGCTGCCGAAGGGCGTGGAGAGCGGTCTGCGCGCGACTCTGCTCGCACTGCTGCTCGCCTCGTTCACCCTCGCGATCACGTGGCTGCGCGCGCCGAGCGGCCTCGCGCCCGACGTCTTCGCGGACCTGCTCGTCTGGGGCGTCGGGCACGTGCTCCAGCTCGCGTGCACGCTCGCGATGCTCTCGCTCTGGCTCTGGCTTCTCGAGAGCGTGATCGGCGAGGCGCCGGTGAGCGAGGCGGCGTCGCGCTGGCTCTTCTTGGCCCTGCTTCTGCCCTGGTTCTGTGCGCCGCTCTTCGCCCTCGCGGGCACGAGCAGCGCCGGCTATCAGGTGGGCTTCACGGAGCTCATGCGCTGGTGCATCGCTCCGGTCGTGACGATCTTCCTGATTCTCTCGCTCGGCGCCGTCGTGCGCGCTTGGAAGTCGGGCACCCTCTCCGCTGCCTCGCTCGCGGACGCGCGGCTATCGGCGGTTCTCGTGAGCGGAGCCCTGACCGTGCTCGGCTTCGCGCTCGGTGCCTCGATCCGCGGCCAGAGCACGATGGTCCCGGCGCATTACCACGCCTCGGTCGGAGCGATCACCGTCTCGTTCATGGCCGCGAGCTACCTCCTTCTGCCCCTGCTCGGACTTCGGCTGCCTGGCGCCTGGCTGGTCCGCACGCGAAGCTGGCAGCCCCTCGTCTACGGAGCCGGGATGCTCGTCTTTGCCGCGGGCTTCGCGCTCGCGGGCGCGCACGGCATGGGGCGCAAGATCTACGGCGCCGAGCAGGCGGCGCGCGGCACGGCCGAGACGCTGGGCTTGGGGATGATGGGCGTCGGCGGCTTCGCGGCGATCGCGGGGGGGATCATGTTCCTCGCCGTCGCCGGCGGTGCCTGGATCCATAGGGTAAGAGTCGGGCCCGCGTCGGAAGCGCTGGCCGCGTCGAGGAGGTTGGAGTATGGCGCCGAAGGTCCCGGGTGAAGTCCACCCGATTCAGAAGCTGATGGACAACCCGTGGCTTCTGCTCTTCCTCGGGGTGGTCATCCCGACCGTCTCGTTCACGTTCTGGGCGTGGTACGAGATCTATTTCCTGCCGCCCGCGACACTGCCCTGAGCGAGGACTGAAGCCATGAGTATTCGACCGCCGGCGGCCGGCTGGTTCAAAGCACCCCACGGGGCCGAGCGGCTCTGGATCGGCTTGGCTCTGTGCTGGTGCTTGGTCATGTCGATCGCGATGCCGTACTGGCATTTCTACGGCAAGCAGAACAGCACGGGCGAGGCGTACCGGGTCGAGCCCGGCGCGTTCGCGCAGCGGGTGCAGCGCTTCGTCGCCACCAACCAGGTCGGGGAGCTGAACGGCATTCCGATCGTGCAGCCGGCGCCCGGCGGCGACGCGTACCTGCAGGCCCAGATGTGGTCCTGGTTTCCGGTCCTGAAGCTCAAGAAGGGGCAGACCTACCGGGTGCACATCTCGTCGATCGACCTGCAGCACGGATTCTCGCTTCACCCGCTGAACATGAACTTCCAGGTTCTTCCGGGCTACGACCACGTGCTCACCCTGACGCCGACGAGCTCGGGCGAGTTCACGATCATCTGCAACGAGTTCTGCGGCATCGGCCATCACATGATGGCCGGGCGCATCCTCGTCGAGGAGTAGGGCGATGACGACCACCACCATCGGCCCGGACGTGACAGCCGGAGAGGCGGCTGGAAACCACCCGCGAGGGGAGGTCCGGGTCTGCGACACGACGGGACTCGCGATCTGCACGACCGCGGAGCGCTTCATGAAGCTGCACGCGGTCTTCGCCGTCGTCTCGCTGCTGATCGGCGGCGTCGCCGCGATCCTGATCGGCCTCACGCGCTGGCCGGCCGTGCACCTGCTTCCCGCGGACTGGTACTACCGGCTGGTCACGCTCCACGGTCTGGACATGCTGATCGTGATGATCCTGAACTTCGAGATCGCGATCCTCTACTTCGCGGGCGCGGTGCTCCTGAACAGCCGCCTGTACTCGAAGTCGCTCTCCTGGGCCACGCTCGGGCTGATGCTCGTCGGCGCGGTGATGTGCAACGCGACCGTGCTGATGGGCAAGGCCGACGTCATGGTCACGTCGTACGTGCCGCTGCGCGCGGACCCGCAGTTCTACCTGGGCCTGATCCTGTTCTCGGTCGGGACGCTGCTCGGCGTGATCAACTTCTTCGGCACGCTCTACATCGCCAAGCGCGACCACACCTACGAAGGCTCGGTGCCGCTCATCACTTTCGGGGCGACCGCGGCGGCGATCATCGCGGTCGTGACGCTGCTGCACGCGGCCACGACGATGATCCCGACCTACCTGTGGTCGATCAACCTGCTCTCGTCGATCGACCCCGAGTGGTACCGGGTCACCTGGTGGGGGCTGGGCCACATGAGCCAGCAGGTGAACGTCTGCGCGATGGTCTCGGTCTGGTACCTGCTCGGCCACCTCACGGTCGGCTCGAAGCCGCTCTCCGAGGCGGTCTGCCGGAGCGCGTTCCTGCTCTACATCCTGTTCATCAACCTCGCCTCGGCGCACCACGAGCTGGTCGATCCGGGCGTCGGCGCCACCTGGAAGATCTGGAACACCTCGTACGCGATGTACCTCGCGGTGCTCGCGTCGATGATCCACGGCTTCACGGTTCCGGCGTCGATCGAGGTCGCGATGCGCGCGAAGGGATTCCAGCGCGGTCTGTTCGGTTGGCTGGCCAACGCCCCGTGGTCGAATCCGGGCTTCTCGGGGTTCTTCCTGTCGCTGGTGATCTTCGGCTTCGGCGGAGGAATCACCGGAGTCACCCTGGGCACGCAGCAGATCAACATCATGGCGCACAACACGCTGCGCATTCCGGGCCACTTCCACGTCACCGTGGTCGGAGGCACGGCGCTCGCGTTCATGGCGCTGACCTACTACGTCGTGCCGCTGATCTTCCAGCGCGAGTTCTACGCCAAGGCCCTGTGTCGCCTGCAGCCGTACCTCTTCGCGATCGGCATCACGACCATGTCGATCGGCATGTCGTTCGCCGGGTCGTACGGCGTTCCGCGCCGCCACTGGGACGTCGAGTTCAGCGGCTCGCCCTTCGCGCCCGCGTTCGATTCGGGCGCGCACGTGATGCTCGGCCTGCTCGGCGTGGGCGCGGTCATCGCGTTCACCGCCGTGCTCCTCTTCGTCCTGCTCGTGGTCGCGGCGGTCTTCTTCGGCCGCTCGAACGCGGGTCGCCCGATGGAGCCCTGGCACGTCGAGCGCGGCGTGACCGCGGCCGTGCGAGCTTCGCACGGCGCGGGCGAGGACGAGGAGCACCGCACGCCCGGGACGCTGGTGCTGGTGCTCGTGTTCCTGGCGTCGTTCGCGGTGTACTACTTCGCGAACTGGCTCTGGCTGTCGGACGTCTGGCACGTGAGATGACGATCGCTTCGCGGACCGGAGACGCCGCGCGATTCTTCGACGGCGGCAGCTTTCCCGCTTTTGCTCTCGGCGTGCTGGTGTTCTGGGAGATCCTGCTCCTGGCGATGCTGATCGGCCCGGGCGAGGACTCGAGCATGCGCGGATTCGCGGACGAGTTCCGCATCTGGTGCTTCGGGTACGACCCGGCGACCGGGCGCATGAATCCCGGACTGGTCATGGCGATGACGAGTCCGCCGGTCGTGATCGCTCCGGTACTCGCGCTGGTCTGGTGGCAGCCGCTGCGGGATCTGCTGGCGAGCCGCCGCGGATGGCTCGCGCCGTGCGTCGCGAGCGCGTTCACGGTGGCCGTCGCGGCATGGGGACTCGTGGCGATCGCGCCGAAACCCGACGTCGCGGAGCTGCCGTTTCCCGCGGAGTCCCTGCGCACCCAGCTGCACTCGCCGCAGCTGCGGCTGGTGAACCAGGACGGCGACACGGTCGATCTGGCCGGACTGCGCGGAAAGGTCGTGATGCTCACGGCCGTGTACTCGACGTGCCCGCTCAGCTGCCCGCTGATCCTGGGCCAGGCGAAGGCGGCGATCGCGCAGGTGCCCGAGGCGCTTCGCGACGATCTGCACGTGATCGCGGTCAGCATGGATCCGGCCAACGATTCGCCCGCGGTGCTCGCCAAGCTCGCGCGCGAGCACGAGATCGCCGCTCCGCAGTACTCGCTCGTCACGGGTGATCCGGTCGAGGTCGAGCGCGTCCTCGACGACCTCGGCATCACGCGCTCTCGGAATCCCGAGACGGGCGTGATCGACCACGCGAATCTGTTCCTGCTCGTCGATCGCGAGGGGCGCATCGCCTATCGGCTGACGCTCGGCGGCCGACAGCAGCGCTGGCTGACGTCGGCGCTGGAGGTCCTCCTGCGCGAGGGGTCCGGTGGAGCATGACGCCATCGGCCTGGCCTCGGAGGTCGCCCACGGAGGCGAGGCCAGGGTTCGCGGAGACGCTGCGCTTCGCGCGCTCGAGCGGCCGTTCCTCGCCCTCGATCGCGCGCTCGGGCGCGTGCTTCCCGATGCGCTGAACCCGTTCCTGCAGACCGGTGCGGTGGCGGTGACCGCGATCCTGATCGCCGTGATCAGCGGCGTGCTTCTGCTGTTCTGGTACCGGCCGAGCGTGCACCTGGCGTACTCCTCGGTGGCGGCGATGTCCGATTCGCCTGCGAGCGCGGGGCTGCTGCGCTCGCTGCACCGCTACAGCTCCGACGCCGCGATCTTCTTCGCGCTCGTGCACGCGGCGCGGCTCTTCTTCGAGCGGCGCTTCGCCGGCGCGCGCTGGCTCGCCTGGGTGACCGGCGTGCTGTCGCTCGTGGTGGTCTGGGTCCTGGGCTGGACCGGCTACTGGCTGGTCTGGGACGTGCGCGGCAAGTACGTGGCGCTCGAGACCGCGCGGCTGCTCGACGTGCTGCCGATCTTCGCCGATCCGATGGGCCGCTCGTTCCTCTTCGACGAGGGCATCAACTCGCTGCTCTTCTTCGTCGTGTTCTTCTTCCACATGCTCGCGCCGCTGGCGCTCGCGTTCGTGCTCTGGCTGCACCTGACCCGGACCGCGCGCGCGCGCTTCCTCACGCGACTTCCGATGACGATCTGGGTGCTCGGAACCCTCGCCATCCTCTCGGTCGCCTACCCGGCGACGAACGCCGAGCCCGCGAAGATGACCGCGCGCGGCGAATCGTTCGGCATGGACTGGTGGTACCTGTTTCCGCTCTCGCTCGGGCCGGGACTCTCGGGCGGCGCGATCTGGGCGATCTGTCTGGTCGGCGGCGCCCTCGCGGTTTCCGCGCCGTGGACGATGCGAAAACGGGTCGGGCGCAGCGCGGTGGTCGAGCCCGCGCGCTGCAACGCCTGCGAGCAGTGCTACCGGGACTGCCCGTACGAGGCGATCTCGATGATCCCGCGCGCGAATCCGGTGAAGCGCGAGAAGTATGCGACCGAGGCGTTCGTCGATCCCGCGAAGTGCGTCTCGTGCGGAATCTGCGTCGCGTCGTGCAACTCGATCGGCACGGACCTGCCGGGATTTCCGCTTCGCGATCAGCGCCAGCAGGTCGCGAGCTGGCTCGACGCCGCGAAGTCGGGTGGCGATCCCTCGGGCGTGGCCTTCGTCTGCGCGCAGTCGGCTGGCGCCGGGCTCGAGATCGATCCAGCGACGGGGATCTGCCGCGAGCTTCCCGGTTGGCGCGTGCTCGAGGTCCCGTGCGCGGGCTGGGTGCACTCGATGTCGATCGAGCTTGCGCTCCGGCGTGGCGCGAAGAAGGTCCTGATCGCGAGCTGCCCGCCGGGGTCGTGTCACTTCCGCGAAGGGCCGGAGTTCCTCGATCAGCACCTGGCGGGCACGCGACCCCCGGCCATCCGCGAGAAGTTCGTGGCCCGCGACTCCGTCGAGGTCGTCTACCTCGACCGCGGAAGCAAGCGCGAGCTCCTGAAAGCCGCGGGCGCAGCGCTCGAGGGCGCGAGCCCGTCACCGGCCGCGGTTCCCGGCCGAGCGCTGGCCGGCATCGCCTCGGTCGCCGTCGCGTTCGTCACCAGCGCCATCATCGGTGTCGTGAGCGACTGGGGCCACGCCGCGCACGCGTCTCCGGGCGCCGAGCTCGTCGTCACCTTCAAACACCCCGGCGAGCGGAGCGAAGTCTGCCGCGACCGGACGCCGGAGGAGCTCGCGCAGCTCCCGCAGCACATGCGCCAGGCGAAGGTCTGCGAGCGGGCGCGCGCCGCGGTGCGCCTGCGCGTCAGCGTGGACGGCGAGCGCCGGGTCGACCAGGCCTACTCGCCGAGCGGAATCTGGAGCGACGGCTCGAGCGTCGCGGTGGTACCGTTCGGCCTCACGCCGGGGGAGCATGTGATCCGGGTCGAGATCGGGGACAGCCACGATCCGGACGAGTGGTCCCATGTCAGCGAGCAGACGATCGAGTTCGACGAGCGGTTCCGGCGCGTGATCGCGTTCGATCGCGCGTCGGGATTCAAGCTGCACTAGGAACGAAGCCATGACGACGGGCTCTCAGGTGATCGCGACTCTCGCGCCGCGCGTCTCGCGCATTCGCGACCACATCGACCTGACGCGCCCGGGCGTGCTCGTCGGCGTGCTTCTGACGGCGCCGCCGGCCTTCTGTCTGGGCGCGGCGTCGCGCCCGGCGATCGCGACCGTCCTCGGAGTCCTGCTCGGGATCGCGCTGGTCGGCGCCGGCTCGAGCGCGCTCAATGCCTGGTGGGAGCGCGACGCCGACGCTCGAATGGAGCGAACGCGCTGGCGCCCGCTCCCCTCTGGCCGACTGACCGCCTCGCGCGCGCTCGGCTTCGGCATCGCGACCTCGACTCTCGGGCTGCTCGCGCTCGCGGTCGCAGGCGGCGGGCTCGCCGCGGCGATCGGCGCGGCGACGCTGGCCCACTATCTGCTCGTCTACACGGTCTGGCTGAAGCCGCGGAGCGCATGGAACACGTTCGTGGGAGCTCTGTCCGGATCGACGGCGCCCCTGATCGCCGACGCATCGGTCGACGGGCGCCTCGGCATCTGGGGTCTCACGCTCGCCGCGATCGTCTTCCTCTGGCAGCTCCCGCACGTGTACGCGATCACCCTGTACCGCCGCGACGAGTACGCGGCCGCGCTGTTCCGGATGCTGCCCGCGGCCGTCGGCGATACGCGCACGCGGCGCCTCATGCTCGCCTTCGCCCTGCTGCTGATCCCGGTCACGCTGCTCCCGTACGCCGGCGGGGTTCTCGGCGCCGGCTACGCGGCAGTGGCCATGATCGGAGGTGTCGCGTTCTGCGCCTCGATCGTCGCCGCGATGCGGGCGCGAGAAGACGCGGCCGACCGGCGGGTCTTTCTCGTCTCGCTCCTGTACCTGTCGAGCCTGTTCGGCGCGATGATGCTCGAGATCGGGGCGAGGGAGGCAGGAGTCGGGATGCGCGATGCCTTGCCGCACGTGAACGGCGCGCTGAACGCCGCGATCGCGGCGCTCCTGATCGCCGCGTTCGTCGCGATCCGCCACGGCCGGCGGGGGCTGCACCGACGGCTGATGCTCTCGGCGGTCTCGCTCGGGACCGTGTTCGTCGCTCTCTACGTCGTCCAGACTGCGCTGCTCGGACACCAGCGCTTCCCCGGCGACGACTGGGTGCGGACGCTCTTCCTGGTGGTCCTGTCGACGCACACGGCCCTGGCCGTCGCCGTGGTTCCGCTCGTCGCGCGCGCCCTGCAGCTCGCGCTTCGCGGGCGCTTCGCCGAGCACCGCCGCATCGTGCGCTTCGCCTACCCGATCTGGATCTACGTCGCGCTCACGGGCCTGTTCATCTACTGGATGAACAACTTCGTTCGCCCCGGGGCGTAGCCGGGATTCGGACCGGCTAGCTCGTCGAGAGCTCCTCGAGTCGGGCGATCAGCTTCGCCTCCTCGACTTCGTGCGCGTGGAACCGCTCCAGCAATACGTCGAGTCCGGAGCGAGTCGCGGCCAGATCTCCGCCTTCGATCAGGGAGCGCAGATCCTCGAGGCTCTTGCGGAGCAGGCGGTGCGAGAGCTGGGCGGCGTGGACCGCCGTTCCGTGCTCGGGCGAGAGCCGCTCGACCATCGGGAAATAGGCGCTCTCCTCGATTCCGAAGTGCGTCTCGAGCGCGGCCGCGAGAGCCTCGAGACCCCTCACGGCGGGCGCGATCTCGCCGCGCCCGAGCGCCTCGACCACCACCGCGACGAGGGCGTCGAGCTCGCTGTGCTCCTCCCACCAGCGCCTCACTCCCCGGGCCGTCTCGGGAGCCGTCATTCGAACCTCCGGGGCCAAACTGCAGGATCGCCGCGCGAGGCGGCTATGACCGCGATCATATCCGAGATCCGCCCATGAGACCCTCCCGGCCCGTCGTGGACGCGTCGACGGATGGCGAATAGACTGACCTCGATCGACCCCCTCCAGGAGACGTTCCATGGCGATCACGGACATCGAAGTCGGACTCAGCGACGAGCAGCGAAGCATCCGCGACAGCGCGCGGAAGTTTGCCGACGAGGTGTTGCGACCGGCCGGGATCGCGCTCGATCGACTCCCGGACCCCGCGCAGGTGATCGCGCCGGACTCGCCGCTCTGGCGGGTGTTCGAGAAGTCGCGCGAGCTCGGGCTCGAGCAGCTCGAGACCGGCGCGACCGACTTGCCGCCGGGAGAGGCCGCGCGCGTGCGCTACCTGGTGAACGAGGAGATGGGCCGCGGGGACTCGGGCCTCGCGATCAGCCTGGCGGTCGCGGGCTTCCACCGGATCTTCGCGCAGATGTCCGGGCGTCCCGCGCTGATCGAGCGCTTCTGCGGCGAGTCCTCGCGCGAGATCGGCTGCTGGGCGATCACCGAGCCCGACCACGGCAGCGACTCGCTGGCGTTCAGCGAGCCCCACTTCCGCGACTCCTCGCTGAAACCGAACTGTGTCGCCCGCAAAGATGGCAAGGAGTGGGTGATCCAGGGTCAGAAGGCGGCGTGGGTCTCGAACGGCACGATCGCGACGGTCGCGACGCTGTTCTGCACCATCGACCCGAGCGGCGGCTTGCAGCGCGGGGGAGTCTGCCTGGTCCCGCTCGACCTGCCGGGCGTGTCCCGCGGCAAGCCGCTCGACAAGCTCGGGCAGCGCGCGCTGAACCAGGGCGAGATCTTCTTCGACGGCGTGCGCATCCCCGAGGAGTTCATGATCGTCGGCGCGGACGCGTACGGCACGGTCGTGGAGATGGTGCTCACGATGGCCAACGCCTCGATGGGTGCGATCTTCATCGGCGTGGCGCAGGCCGCGCTCGAGCTCGCGGTCGGCTACGCCAAAGAGCGCGTGCAGGGAGGGGTCCCGATCATCTCGCACCAGAGCGTGCGCTCGCGCCTGTTCAAGATGTTCGCCCGTGTCGAGGCGGCGCGCGCGCTCGCGCGCCGCGTGGCGCTGTACAACGCCACGAATCCGCCGCTCGTGCAGTACTCGATCGCATCCAAGACGTTCGTCACGCAGACCGCGTTCGAGGTCGCCAGCGACGCGCTGCAGATCTTCGGCGGCAACGGCCTGACGCGCGAGTACCCGATCGAGAAGCTGGTGCGCGACGCTCGCGCGTCGATGATCGAGGACGGCTGCAACGAGGTGCTCGGACTCGTCGGCTCGACGCGGCTGTGAGCGCTCGAAATCAAGGGTCACGGACTGACCTGACCCGTCACCGGGAGGATCACCCATGAGGATGAATGCGGTCGTTGCCGGGGTTGGCATGACGAAGTTCGGAAAGCACCTCGATCAGGGGCTGAAGGCGCTCGGCGGCGACGCGGTGCGCGTCGCGCTCGCCGACGCGGGCATCGACGCCAAGGATCTCGAGGCCGCGTGGGTCGGCAACGCCGCGGCGGGGCTGATCACCGGACAGGAGTCGATCCGCGGGCAGGTGATCCTGCGGCCGCTCGAGATCGGCAAGATTCCGGTGGTCAACGTCGAGAACGCCTGCGCGAGCGCGTCGACGGCGTTCCAGCAGGCGGCGGCGATGGTCAGCGCCGGGCTCTACGACGTGGTTCTCGCGCTGGGGGTGGAGAAGCTCTACCACGTCGACAAGAAGCGCAGCTTCTCCGCCTTCACCGGCGCGGTCGACGTCGAAGCGCTGCAGGGGATTCTCGAGGCGCTGCAGAAGGGCGCAGCCGACACGGGTGCGAAGAGCGCGTCGAGCGGAGCCGGCGAGAGCCGCTCGATGTTCATGGACATCTACGCGGCGGCCGCGCGCGCACACATGAAGCGGTACGGCACGACCGTCCGGCAGTTCGCGGCGGTCGCGGCGAAGAACTCCTACCACGGCAGCCTGAACGCGCGCGCCCAGTTCCGCGAGGCGCTGAGCGTCGACGAGGTGCTCGCGTCGCCGATGATCGCGGAGCCGCTGACGCGACCCATGTGCTCGCCGATCGGCGACGGCGCAGCGGCAGCGGTGATCATGAGCGAGCGGAAGGCCCGCCAGTTCGGTGTCGCGAAGGGCGTGCGCGTCGTATCGTCCGTGCTCCGCTCGGGGTGGGATCACGGCGCCGAAGAGGCCGGCACCGTCGAGCTCGCCTCGAGCGAGGCCTTCGAGGAAGCGGGGATCGGCCCCGCCGACCTCCATCTGGTCGAGTGTCACGACGCCTCCGCGCCGGCGGAGGTCATCGCCTACGAATCCCTCGGGCTCTGCGCGAAGGGGGAGGGCGGGCGATTCGTCGAGAGCGGCGCGACCCGGCTCGGCGGGCGCATTCCCGTGAACACCTCGGGCGGCCTGCTCCGCAAGGGGCACCCGGTCGGCGCGACGGGTCTCGCGCAGATCGTGGAGATCACCGAGCAGCTGCAGGGGCGGTCGGGCGCGCGGCAGGTCGAGGGCGCGCGCGTGGGGCTCGCGCACAACGGCGGCGGAAACATCGGCAGCGACGCTGCCGCGATGTGCGTGACGATTCTCCGGATCTGAAGGGAGCGCGAATGCGAGCGCAGAGTCCGATGATTCTCGGCGACCTGGTCCGGATCCGAGCGAACGAGAAGCCGGACCTGGACGTGCTCACCTTCGAGCACCTCTCGCTCGACGACGGCCGGACGCCGGACGAGGTGCGCACCTACGCGGACCTCGCGACCCGCTCGAACCAGATCGCGGCGACCCTCGTCGCGCGCGGACTCGTGCGCGGCGACCGGTTCGGGCTGATGATGCGCAACCACCCCGAGTACGTGGAGACGATGGCGGCGGCGTCGATCACCGCGACCGTCTTCGTGCCGATCGATCCGCGCACGCGAGGGGACAAGCTCGCGTTCTTCCTGAAGCGGTCCGGCTGCAAGGGAATCATCTGCGCGGACTACTGCCTGCCGGCGCTCGAGGCCGTGCGCGAATCGCTCCCGGCGCTCGAGTGGATCCTGGCTCTCGAGACCGGCGAGAGCGACGAGGCGGTGCCGCTTTCGTCGGTTCGCGGGGCCGAGTCGCTGCGCGAGGTGTTCGCGAAGCCGGTGCCGACGGTCGATTCGCGCCTGGTCGACGCGAACGATCCCCTGCAGATCATCTTCACCTCCGGCACGACGGGCGATCCGAAGGGCGTCGTGTTCCAGAACGCGCGCTTCGGCGCGTTTGCGATGCTGAGCGCGCTGTTCGGCTATCGGCCCGACGATCGGCCCTACACGGGGCTCTCGCTCACGCACGGAAACGCGCAGGCGGTGACGCTCGGCCCGTCGCTCTCGATGGGGCTGCGCGCGGTGTTCAGCCGGAAGTTCACGAAGTCCAGGCTCTGGGACGTCTGCCGCCGCCACGGCTGCACCACGTTCTCGCTCCTGGGGGGAATGTCGACCGCGATCTACAGCGAGCCGGTGCGCAGCAACGACGCCGACAACCCGGTGCGGATGGTGTGCAGCGCGGGAATGCCGGCGGCGATCTGGGCCTCGTTCGAGAAGCGCTTCGACGTGAAGGTCTTCGAGTGGTACGGAGCCGTCGAGGGCGGGCTCGCCTTCAAGCCGATCGGAGAGGGCCCGATCGGATCGTTCGGCAAGCCCGGGCCCGGGCTCGACATGCGCGTGCTCGACGAGAGCGACCGCGAGTGCGCCGCGGGCGAGATCGGCGAGATCTGCTCGCGCCCGTCGAGCGGAGCGTCGGCCGAGGTCGAATACTTCGAGAACGCCGAGGCGTCGGCACAGAAGACCCGCGGCGGCTGGCTGCGAAGCGGCGACATGGGCTGGCGCGACGAGCAGGGCTGGCTGTTCTTCTCGCATCGCAAGGGCGGCGGAATCCGCCACAACGGCGACTTCGTGAACGCGGGATTCGTGGAGAAGCTGATCGCCGAGCAGCCGAGCGTCTCCGACGTCTTCGTCTACGGCGTGCCCGCGGCGTCCGGCTCGCCCGGCGAGAAGGACGTGGTCGCAGCGATCGTCGCGCAGCCAGGGGCCGTCTTCGACGCGAAGGCGATCTTCGCGGCCTGCCGCGCCGGGCTCGAATCGAACTTCGTTCCGACCTACCTTCAGGTCGTGGACGAGATTCCGAAGACGGCCTCCGAGAAGCCGCAGGAGAGGTTCCTGCTGGAGCGCTTCGCGCCGAACGCGCCGAACGTCCACGTCGAGCGGTAGCGGAGCCGCGCGCGACTTGACCCGTCCAACCATCGAGCTCGATCCGGAGCGAGCCGAGGCCATCCTGTTGCGCTACGCGGGAAGCGGGCCGCGTTACACCAGCTACCCCACCGCTCCCACCTGGTCCGACGCCTACGGAGCCGCGGACTTCGAGGCCGACCTGGCTTCGAGCGCGAGCGGAGCGGACCTGTCGGTCTACGTGCACGTGCCGTTCTGCCGCAGCCTCTGTCATTTCTGCGCGTGCAATCGCGTGATCACGCGCAAGTCCGAGCCGCCGGCGCGCTACCTCGACACGATCGAGCGCGAGATCGGCCGCGTGCGCGCCGCGCTTGCGCAAGAACGCCCGGTCGTGCAGCACCACTGGGGCGGCGGCACGCCGACGCACCTCGACCCCGCGCAGGTGAAGCGGTTGTTTCGCGCGGTGAACGACGCGTTTCCGGCCGTGCCGGGCGCGGAGATCTCGCTCGAGGTCGATCCGCGCGTGACCAGCGACGCGCACATCGACGCGCTGCGCGAGTGCGGATTCAACCGCATCTCGCTCGGTGTGCAGGATTTCGAGCCACGCGTGCAGACGGCGATCCACCGCGAGCAGAGCCCCGAGATGACGGGGAGACTCGTCGAGCGCGCGCGGGCCAGCGGCTTCGAGAGCGTGAACCTCGACCTGATCTACGGGCTTCCGTTCCAGACGCTCGAGTCGACCGAGCGCACGCTCGACGAGGTGATCGCGATCGCCCCCGATCGGATCGCGCTCTACGCCTATGCGCACGTGACCTGGGTCGCGAAGCAGCAGAGAGGCTTCGAGAGCAAGGATCTGCCGGCGCCCTCGCTTCGCCTGCGCCTTCAGCTCGGCGCGATCCGCCGCCTGCTCGAGGCCGGCTACGAGTACATCGGCATGGATCACTTCGCGCGACCCGACGACGAGCTCGCCAGAGCCGTGCGCGAGCGCACGCTGCGGCGCAACTTCATGGGCTACACCACGCGCGCGGGCGTGGATCTGATCGGCCTGGGCCCGAGCTCGATCAGCGAGCTCTCCAGGAGCTACGCGCAGTCCGTCCGCGAGCTCGAGCCCTGGCACGAGGCCGTCGACGCCGGCCGGCTCGCGACGCTGCGCGGCCACCGGCTCACGCCCGACGATCTCGAGCGGCGCTGGGTGATCGGCGAGATCATGTGCCACGGAGAGGTCCGCGCGGCCGAGTGGCGCGCGCGCTTCGGGACGGACTTCGCCAACCGCTTCGCTTCCGAGCGGGCCGCGCTCGAGCCCTTCGTTTCCGACGAGCTCGTCGAGCTCGAGCCCGAGGGCGGGCTGCGCGTGACTCCGCTCGGGCGCCTGGTGCTGCGCAACGTCGCGATGGTCTTCGACGCCTACCTGGCGGAGCAGCGCTCGGCTTCGAAGCCGCTCTTCAGCCAGACGGTCTGAAGCTGCGCTAGGCGGGATCGGACTCTTCGGCGAGCACCGCCGCCATCGGGCGCAGCGCGACCGGAAACCAGTGCGGCTCGGCGTGGCCGTCGGGCGGAATCGCCTTCTCGACCGGCAGCGCCAGCACCCGGCCGTCCCTGCGGTACGCCGAGTGGTGTACGGGCTTGGCCGCCAGACGTCCCTCGTCGAGAAGCTCGAGGATGGCGTCGAAGAGCTCGCGCGGCATCCCGGTCCAGATCACGCGGTTTCCGGGCAGCACGATCTCGGTCGGCTCGCGCGAGTCGCCCGCCAGGCGCTTGTGCAGCGCGGCGAACGTGACCCAGTCGTCGGCCTCGACCTGGGCGAGGACCGCCGACCGGTACTCGTCCTTCGACTTCGGCCGGCTCGGGATCGGCTTTCTCGCGGAGTCCATCCGCGAAGCATACACGCCTAGTCCGAGCGCGAGGTCGCCGCCAAGAGCACTCCCGCGTAGCCGTTCGCCACGCACGCTCGCTCGAGCACTCCGCGCTCGCGCAGAAGACGGTGGAAGCGCGGCAGCTTGTAGTGCGGGACCGTCATGATCAGATGGTGCTCGAGGTGGAAGTTCACCCGGTTGGGCGCGAAGAAGAGGCGCTCCCAGGCCGAGGCGAGCGTGGTGCGGGTGTTGTTCAGCGGGTCGGTCGCATCCGGCGTGAGCGCGTGCTCTGCGATCGAGCGGATGCGCGTGAACAGGCGATTCGTGGTGAGCCACGCGACGACCCAGAGCAGGTACAGCGCGGGATGCCCCGCGAGCGCGAGGATCGCGAAGAGCGCGAGGTTCGTGACGGCGACCGGGGCGAGCTTGTGCCAGCCTACGTCGGGCTGCTCTCCGCGGCTCATGCCCTGATTGCGCTGCGAGCGTCCGCCGGCGCGGCCGATGTCGCGCAGGAACACCGCTCTCGCCTGCGAATAGCCGGTCTGCCCAGACAGGTCGCGAAAGACCTTGCGCGCGAAGCTCGCGCGGGTGATCGGGAACGGCGTGACCAGCCCGAGATCCGGATCCTTCTCGGTTCCGGTGTGCGCGTGGTGCAGCAGGTGATAGCGGCGGTACGGCTCGACCTCCGCCCAGATCGGATACGCCGCCAGCCAGTTCCCGGCCCAGTCGTTCAAGGAGCGCTTCCGAAACAGAACCCGGTGCGCGGCGTCGTGCATCAGGATCGCGAACCCCAGCTGGCGCGCGCCGATCACGAAGAGCGCGAGCAGGATCGTGAGCGGATTCGGCGTCCAGGCCACCAGCGCCATCGCTGCGAAGACGAGCCCCCAGTTCGCGGCGAGCGAGAGTGCTCCGTGCAGGTCGTCCACCTCGAGCAGATCGCGTCGCTCCTCCGCGGAGAGCGCGTCGCTCCAGTTCCACGCTTCCGCGTCGCCGGTCGTCGTGCTCATGCCAGGCTCCTCGAAGCCGCTCCGAGCGCGGCCGCGCGCGCCTGACCGGAGAGTCCGGCCAGGTTCACCGGCGAGCTGCGGTGCGGAGCGCCGTGATCGCGCATGAAGTCGCTCCAGTACTCGCGCCCGGCGTGGTCGTATTCGCGCATCGCCGCGACGAGCGCCCGATACTCGGCCTCGGGCGCGATCGCGTCGGGCAGGCGCGGGTCGAGTGCGATCTGCCGGATCGCGCGGCCGCCGACGAGGAAGGTCTCGACCATCGCCGCTCGGCGCGGGAGTCGGGGCAGGCGCGAAGCGCTGCGCTCGAGCTCGACGAGCGCGGTCCGGTGCGCGCGGGAGATCGCGGCGCCGCTCCAGAGCCGTCTTGCCCGGGCTTCGCCGCTCTCGTCGAGCGAGCCGAGGCCGAAGACGCGCGCCTCGATCGCGAGACCGAGCTCGTGCAGCTCTTGCCGGGTCTGCGCGACCCCGCCACGCAAGTTGTCGGGCCGGATCAGAAGGCCGGGATCGAGCTCCGCGAAGCCCAGGAACGCCAGCGCGCGAGCGTCGCTGCGGCGGCCGCGGCGGTCGGCCCGAGGCAGTCCGTGCACGAGCACTCCGACCCAGCCGCCGCTCCAGCGCAGCGTTCGCGCGTCGGCGCTCGACCAGCCGCCGACCCGGCGCGAGACCGGCTGCGCTCCCGCCGCCAGGCGGTAGGACCCGGGCTCGTCGCGCTCGACCAGCCCACGCGCGAGCAGACGAGCGAGCGCCACTCGCACGCCGTTCTCTGCCAGACCGAAGAGCGCGCCGGCCTCGACCAGCGCTCGCACCGACATCGAGCGCCCACGCAGCGTCTGCAACAGGTCGAGAATCAGGCTCTTGGCGCTCGGCTCCACGGAGCCCTCATATTACGCTGAGCGTCCGGTGCAGACAACTCACGTAATACGAGTCGCCGGAGCGAGCAAACGCTCGGCCTTTCGCTCCATGCGCAACAGGCTCTCCTCGCCGAGCAGCTCGGCGGCGCGCTCGCGCGCGAACCAACGCAGGTCGTTCGACTCGCTCGAGACGCGAAGCTCCTGATCGCTCGCGGCGACGAGCAGGAAGCGGAAATCGTGGTGCAGGTGCTCGGGCTCCTCTCCACGCGCCGGAATCCGGTGCACGTCGAGATCGAGCGGAAGCGCGAGCCCGCCTGGCCGCACGACTTCGAACTCGTCCATTCCCGACTCCTCGCGCGCCTCGCGCAGGGCGACCGCGACGAGATCGGTGTCGCCATCGGCGTGCCCGCCGAGCTGCAGCCAGCGTCCGAGCTTGCGGTGGTGGGCGAGCAGGAAGCGGCGCCGGTCGTGCGAGACGATCCAGGCCGAGGCGGTCAGGTGGCCGTCGACGCAGGACCGCTCGAAGCAATCGGGATTCGCGCGCACGAACTGCCGGACGTGATCCACGCCGATGCGCTCCTCGGGATACTGCACCAGGTAGCGTTCGAGCAGGTCGAGCAGCGGTCGGCGGTGCAATTGGAGTCCGAGCCTAGTCGAGCGCGTCGAGCGCGCGAGAGAGCGCGCCGACCAGCTCCTCGACCTCGTTCTCGGCGAGGATCAGGGGCGGCGCCAGGGCGACGCTGCCGGCCACGACCCGCGCGATCACGCCATCGGCCAGGAGCAGGGCTGCGAGCCGTTTCGCGTCGTCGGCGGCGCGGGGTTCGAGCGCGGCGATCAAGCCGACGCCGCGAACGTCGCGGAGCCTCGGGTGGCCCGCGCAGCGCCCGCGGAGCCGGGTCTGCAGGAGCGCGCCGACGCGGTCCGCGCGCTCGACCAGGCCCTCGCGCTCGAGGACGTCCAGGTTGGCGAGAGCCGCCGCAGCGGCGACCGGGTGACCCGAATAGGTGTAGCCGTGCGCGAACGGGCCGACCTCGCGGGACGCCCCGCGAAGCACCTCGTGGATCGGCTCCGAGATCAGACACGCGGACATCGGCACGTATCCGCTGGTGAGGCCCTTCGCCACCGTGATCAAGTCCGGCTCGATCCCGTAGCGCTGCGATCCGAACCAGCGCCCGAGCCGGCCGAAGCCGCAGATCACCTCGTCGGCGACGAGCAGCACGTCGTGGCGGCGAAGCACCGGCTGGATCCTCTCGAAGTAGCGCTGCGGCGGCAGCAGCACGCCGCCGGCTCCCATCACGGGCTCCGCGAAGAACGCCGCGACGGTCTCCGGTCCCTCGCGCAGGATCGCGAGCTCGAGCTCCTGCGCGAGGCGCTCGGCGCATTCGTCTTCGCTCTCCTGCGGATCCGCGCCGGCGGGCCAGTGCGCGGGCGAGACGTGCTGGAATAGCTTCGAGAGCGGCAGGTCGAAGCGCGCGTGCACGTACGGCAGCCCGGTGAGCGACGAGGCGCCGAGCGTCGTCCCGTGATAGCCGCGCGAGCGCGCGATCAGCTTCTTCTTCGCCGGCCGAAAAAGCAGATTGTTGTAGTGCCAGATCAGCTTGATCTGCGAGTCGTTCGACTCCGATCCGGAGCTGGCGAAGAAGACCTGCGCATTCGGCATCGGAGCGAGCTCGCGGAGGCGCGCGGCGAGTCGGATCGCCGGCTCGTTCGAGGCGCCCGCGAACCCGTGGTAGTAGGGCAGGCGCCGCGCCTGTGCGGCGATCGCGTCGGCGATCTCTTCGCGGCCATATCCGGCGTTCACGCACCAGAGGCCCGCCATCGCGTCGAGGTACCAGCGGCCCTCCGTGTCGCGCACGCGGCAGCCGCGGCCCTCGACCAGAACCAGGCCGGGATGCGCTTCGTGCTCCGCGATCGACGTGAACGGATGGAGCCAGGCGCGATCGAGCTCGCCGAGGGATGCGGCCGT
The DNA here is from genome assembly GCA_016875225.1 of Deltaproteobacteria bacterium. Taxonomy (NCBI): domain Bacteria; kingdom Pseudomonadati; phylum Myxococcota; class Myxococcia; species Deltaproteobacteria bacterium. The sequence continues at coordinate 2,284 of VGRW01000001.1, read as the reverse complement.
CATGGCGCTGCTATCATGGCACGAGGAACAGCGGAGAGCCGATGAAACGCGTCGATCCAGAGCTCTGCGTCCGCCTCGCCCGCGAGCACGGGACGCCCTTCTATCTGTACGACGCCGCCGTGATCCGCGCGCGGATCGCGGAGCTGCGCGGCTTCGACGTGATCCGCTACGCGCAGAAGGCCTGCTCGAACGTCCATCTGCTCCGGCTGATGCGCGCCGAGGGCGTGCTCGTCGACGCGGTTTCGAACGGCGAGATCGCCCGCGCGCTGCGCGCCGGATACGTCGGGGTGGGCGAGCCCGCGGGCGTGGTCTACACGGCGGACCTGATCGACGAGGCGACGCTCGATCGCGTGATCGACCGCGACATTCCCGTGAACGCGGGCTCGACGGACATGCTGGAGCAGGTGGGCCGACGCAAGCCCGGTCATCGGGTCTGGCTGCGCGTGAATCCGGGCTTCGGGCATGGTCACAGCCGCAAGACGAACACCGGCGGACCCTGGAGCAAGCACGGAATCTGGCACGAGTGTCTCGACGAGGCGCTGCGCGCGGTGGAGAAGCACCGGCTCGATCTGGTCGGCCTGCACATGCACATCGGATCCGGGGCGGACTTCGAACATCTCGGCCGCGTCTGCGACGCCATGGTCGCCAGGGTGAGGGAGCTCCGGATCGACGTGCGCGCTCTCTCGGGCGGCGGCGGGCTGCCGATTCCGTACAAAGCCGACGCGCCGCGCTTCGACACGGCCGCGCTGCACCGGCTCTGGGACGAGGCGCGGAGCAAGGTCGAGGCGAGCGTCGGTCACCTGTTCTCGCTCGAGATCGAGCCGGGCCGGTTCCTGGTCGCCGAGGCGGGGCTGCTGGTCGCGCAGATCCGCGCGGCGAAGCGGATCGGGGCGACTCGCTTCCTCGTCGTCGACGCTGGCTTCGACAATCTGATCCGGCCGGCCATGTACGGCAGCTACCACGAGATCTCGATCCTGCGCGCCGACGGCACCCGCGCGAGCGGCGCGAGCGAGCCGACGGTCGTGGCCGGACCGCTCTGCGAGTCCGGCGACGTCTTCACGCAGGAGGAGGGCGGGGTGGTGGTGCCGCGCGAGCTGCCAGCGGCTTCGGTCGGCGACTTCGTGGTGCTGCACGACGCGGGCGCGTACGGAGCGTCGCAGGCCAGCAATTACAACACGCGTCCGCTCGCGCCCGAGATCCTGCTCGAAAACGGCGTCGCGCGTCCGATCCGGCGCCGGCAGACCGTCGAGGAGCTGCTCGGTCTCGAGGACGTCTAGTCGCTGCGCCGCCGGGCTACGGCTTCTTGCGCGAGGCGCGGCGCCTGGCGAGTTCGGCATCGATCGCGGCCGGGGCGTAGCGGCCGCGGTCGGCCGAGGCGCGGCGCGCGAGCCGCTCGCGCAGGCCGGGGTCGCCAAGCGCGAGGATCCGCGCCGCTAGCAGCGCCGCATTGCGGGCGCCGTTCACGGCCACTGCCGCGACGGGCGTTCCCGGAGGCATCTGCATCGTGGAGAGCGCCGCGTCGAAGCCCTGCAGCGGGCCGCTCGCGCACGGGACGCCGATCACCGGCAGGAGCGTGTGCGCGGCGGAGACCCCGGCCAGCGCCGCGGACATTCCCGCGAACGCGATCACCACGCGGATCCCCTCCTTCTCGGCGTTCTTGATCGTCTCCGCCGTCTCGTCGGGCGTGCGGTGGGCGGAGAGCACGCGCGCGGTCGAGGCGATCTCGAGCTCGCCGAGCGCCTCCTCGCATTCGAGCAGCAGGTCGAGGTCGCTCGGGCTGCCGCAGATCAAGAGCACGGTGGGCGGTGCGGATTCCATCGGTGGATCTAAGCGCACGGAGCCTTGACTCCGCAACTTTGCGGAGGGTACCGTCCTCCGCTGACATGAACGTCAGTGCGCGACGCGAGCGATCGGGGAACGGGGCGGGCGCCCGGGCGCGTGCGCTGACGCGTTCGAGGCTGCGCGCCAGCGCCCGAAGGCTCTTCGCGGAGCGCGGCCTTCACGCCGTCACCAGCCATCAGATCGCCGAGGCCGCGGGCGTGGCTTCCGGCACGTTCTACCTGCACTTCCACGACAAGAACGAGCTTTTCCGGGAGCTGGTCTTCGAAGCGCTCGCGGAGCTCGAGCGACGCCTCGAGGTCGCGGTCCATCCGCTCGAGGCGCAGCCCGAGCCCGCGGCTCGCGCGCGCGCGGAGGTCCTGCTCGGCTTTGCCGAGGATCACGGAGAGCTGGTGCGGATGCTCTTCGGCCGCGGCTCCGAGGGGGCGAGCCTGGGCGCCGACGC